>JAWSVH010000300.1:0-1701 GCA_033852015.1 Desulfobacula sp. | reverse complement strand
AGATTCAAAAAGATATGTTTTTAGTTCATCGGTGAGGCTTGTGTCGCCCCAGGCACCACGAAAGTCAAAAAAGATATTGGAATATAGTACTTTTTCAGGGTTAACGCTTCGGACCCAATCTGAAAAATATGTCTTCCAGACAGATAATGGTTGACACCATTTTGGATTTTTAGCCATGTTATTACCCAGACAAAAAGTATATCCAGCAATATCCAACTGATTGCAGGTAAGTTGTGCAAAACGCGTAAAATATTCTAATGCATTTTGGGCATCGTTCTTGTCGGGTAAATCTTCAAAAATAAGGGCGTTATCCTGGTCAGAGATTAGTGTTTGTTCATCACGTCCCTCGGAGCCCATGATCATAAATACAAACTTGCAGGGTGGTTTGCCCAATTTTTGTATTGTAAATTCAATTATTTTAGTTAATACAGCGTCTGAAAAAGCGGTTATTAATTTTGTAATATATTCTGGATTGGACCCATTTTTAATGGGGTCAAGCAATAGTTCAGAAAGCTTTGAGTGGATACTTTTTAAATGATCAATGTGGTTGGCTGTCTGTATTGTCTTTATCAAAAGATATGTAGAGTTGGTCTGGGCTGTTATCAAATCTTTTTGAGAAATTATTCCTATAATATTTTTAGATTTATTCAGGACGGCAAGATGTCTTTTGTCTTGAGAAACCATTTTTATAAAAACCTCAAAAACCTGACTGTCTGCGGAGATGGAGTCTATGGGTGAGGACATGATACTTGATACCGATTTAGAGGGGTTGAGTTTTTTTGCAATTGCCCTGGCTTTAAGATCAGCATCGGTTACAATACCTTTGATTTTTTTTTTCTGATCTTTGAGTAAAATTGCACTGGAGGAATTTACACTCATTTTTTGAGCTGCAGCTTGAATACTTTCATCCATAGGGCAAGTTGTGATTTGTGGTTTGAACATGTTCGAAATTGGTTGATTGAAAAAAGGAAGATTAAATTCCTTATCTCGTATATGTCTTAATATTACACTGGCATATGATTTGTTTAGCATGCATATCCCAAATTGTGATGTGAAATATTCTCTGAATTTTTTATTTTTTTCACACGTTTTTAAAAAGATATCCGCATCAAGGGTTAAAAATTTTGAATCTTCAAGAACTTTGAGGGTGCGTGTGCTGATCGAATCATTCATCAGAATGGAAATGCCGCCGAAATTATCGTGTTCATTAAGATTTTTCTTTAAAGTTTTGGCAAAGCTTTCTTCAAAATAATATTGGGCTGCCCCTTTGGATAATATATATAATTTTTCAACTTTGGATATTTCCTGAATAAGTAATATTTTCCCTTTTTCGTGGCTTTCAATGGATAAATGTTTGTACAGATCTTTTTGTAGGTTTTGGGGTAAAAAGTTGAATGGTGTTATTATTTTATTTTTTTTCAAATATCTATCCTCAAAAAAACAATTAATATTTAATCCTGGAGTAATAGGTCTTCTGGCTCGCATCAAGTGCATTTTTTAATGTAAAAATTCCATTTGCATTTAGGATGGGTATTGTTTTTAAAAATATTTCAGCTGTGGCAATCGCATCTCCTAATGCCGTATGACGGCCAATGATATTGACGCCAAGCCTTCTGGCAACATTTTCCATATCATGTTGTTTGTCTATAGGACTTATCACTGCAGATAATAAAAGTGTGTCTAAAACTGGATTGGAAAAGA
>JAWSVH010000014.1:0-116382 GCA_033852015.1 Desulfobacula sp. | reverse complement strand
TACTGTATTCATTTATTCCACGACTACCCTACGCACCGGGAACTTTTTCTGAAGCCCAGCTAAGATGGATCAGTGGATGTTACCCGGAAGATATGGCCTATGCCTGCAAAATAGCATTGAAATCTAAAAATTAAGGAGATTTACATGATCCTTCATGATTTTATATACGAGTGGGATGGAAAGACTAAAACTGGCGAAAAACCTGTATCCTGGTGGCCAGGATCCTACCATGTAAAAATTATAAAACTATCAACAGACGATAACAATGTAAGCTACCTGGTCCCGTACGCCGTGATCCTGAAAAATGCCAAGATCAACCCGACAATGAACACCTCGTTAAAAAACTATATCCATACCTTTGCACAAAAGATTTCTAAAAAATATGATCTGGATATGGAAAAAACCCTCTGGGTTGAACTATATAATACCATCCAGGTCACCCGGATTAGCCCAGATCCCAAAGTCGTGACCGCAACCCTTTTTGATATTTCCTGGCGCACCATCCGCCCCAACGAACTTAAAATGATTGAACCCTATCTGTCTGACATGTAAAAAGCATATACCAAAACCCTGATCCATCATTGAATCAGCTACTTTAACAATACCCATTATTATATAGACCTTGCCTTTTATAACCGTTCAAATGCCTGCGATATGGTGCAGGCATTCAAAATTACACGATACATCTCCTGAATTCTTTCTGCCACAAGTATTTCTCTTAAAGTCAGGTGAAAAAGCAATGGCTGTGGGAGATGCCCTCCAGGTTCTCAGAATTATGGAGGCCACAGAAGAAGGTGCCAAAGCTGCCTGGGAATTATAAAACAAACTTTAGCAGAAGACTTAACCACCGGGCCAAGTCACAGGTCTCAGCCTGGTGATTTTCCTGTCAACACCCTTTTCCCCCGCTGTTTTTAAGGATTTACAACTATAAATCGTGACTGTATAGTTAAAAATAACCTCAAAAAGGAGTGAGGCATGAAAAGAATTTTTTCAATTTTTGAAATTGGGATTGCCAACCAGACCGGGGACAGTGCCCGGAAAATCTGGATGACAAATGTCCTCACAGCAATTGCAGGGATTAACAACAGTTTTTATATCGTTGTTTATTTTTCTCTGGGGTATTGGGTATCAGGAGCTATAAATTGCATCACTCTGGTTTTATACGAGCTAACCTTTCTGTGGAATTTTAAAAAACAGTACCGACTTGCAAAAATCTGGATTTTCATCGTTTTCATATTACACATAACTGTTTTGATATTTTTTGAGTTTTCAAACAACACTGGATTTCATTTTTATTATTTTATTGTTCCTGCCCTTAGTTTTTTAATTTTTGAATATGAAGACAAAATAGACAAATTCATTCTGAGCAGTGTTGCCTTTATTCTTTTCCTTACTTCTGAGCTATGGATATCATATGAACCCTATCTGAATTTTTCGTCCGATGTGGAACGATTTTTATATTTAACATCAGTGATACTGGTATTCTTTATCATACTGCTTGTCATCATCGCGTTCACCTATTATTTAAAACAACATGAAAAAACCAGGGAAAATTTGATATCTGAACTTCAAAAAGCACTTTCAGAAGTAAAAACTTTAAAAGGATTTATTCCCATCTGCAGTTCCTGTAAAAAAATCCGTGATGATAAGGGATATTGGAATCAAATTGAATCTTACATCCGTGAACATTCTGAGGCTGAATTTAGTCATGGCATATGCCCAGAATGCAGCGATACGCTATACGGTGATCAAGAATGGTATATCAAAATGAAAAACGAAGCATCATAAGCTTTTTGAAATTAATCTTTTTTGTCTGCTATATTGCAGTGGTAAATACAAATAACGTAACAAACGGAGGGGGCTTGCTTTGACAAACTCACCAGAAACGAAAAAAAATTTCACGTCCTATCGTACCTGCCCTTTATGCGAGGCAACCTGTGGTTTGGAAATCACCTATAAAAATGGAAAAGCCGTCACAGTCAAGGGGGATAAAAAAGATGTTTTCAGCAAAGGATATCTGTGTCCGAAAGGTGCTTCCCTTGCACATCTTCACTATGATCCGGACCGATTACGCAAACCAATCATTCGTCAGGGATCAGAGTTCCGTGAGGTTTCATGGCAAAAGGCTTTTGAACATATAGAAAAACAGCTACTGCCAATCATGGAAGAACACGGGCCCGATTCCGTTGGCGTATATCTGGGCAACCCCTGCTCACACACTTTGGCTGCTTCCTTGTGTCTTCCTGCGATGCTCAGAGCACTGAACTCCAAAAGCATTTTCACTTCCAGCACGGTTGATCAAATGCCCAAGCATGTTTCATGTGGGCTTATGTTTGGCGGGGAAAAGACCATTGCAGTACCGGATATTGACCGCACCTCCCACCTGCTTATTTTAGGTGCTAACCCCCTGGCGTCGAACGGATCGCTGGCAACAGCACCCAATTTTCCAGGACGGTTGCGCGCACTCAAAAAGAGAGGCGGAAAATTAATTGTTATTGACCCGCGAAAAACAGAAACAGCCAAAATTGCCAGCGAATATATATCAATCAAACCCGGTGGCGACATATTCCTTCTGCTGGCAATGACCCACGTGTTATTTGAAGAAAACTTGATCCAACCTGGGAGACTTGCTTCGCACATTAACGGACTGGAATTGATCCAAACAACGGTCGCTCCATTCACACCAGAAGCGGTTCAAAACAGCTGTGGCATAAAGGCCAATGTTATTGAGCATCTTGCCAGAGAGCTGGCAGCCGCCCCCACAGCAATTGTATACGGACGCATGGGAATAAGCACGGTAAAGTTTGGCACTGCTGCAAACTGGATGATTGATGTATTGAATGTGCTAACCGGTAATCTCGATCGCCCGGGCGGAGTCATGTTTCCGTTGCCTGCACATATGCCCCGCAAAACCAAGGCCGGAGGAAGGGGCTGGGCATGTGGCCGATGGAAAAGCCGGGTTAAAGGGTTACCTGAAGTTGGGAGTGAATTTCCAACCCATACCCTGTGTGATGAGATTGAAACACCCGGCAAAGGACAAATCCGAGCATTGCTAACAGTGGCTGGGAACCCGGTCATCGGTCTGCCCAATGCTGCCCGTGTTGACAAGGCGCTCAAACAACTGGAGTTCATGATCAGTGTTGATTTTTATCTCAATGCCACAACGCGTCATGCCCATGTCATCCTTCCGCCCACTGGACCCTTGACCACGAGTCACTATGATGTAACTTTTTATAAACTGGCCGTACGGAACATTGCCAATTACTCGTCATCGGATCTTCCCAAACCTTCTGACGAAATGGACAAATGGGAAATCTTATACAAGCTGGGGCTTCTTTTCAGCGGATACGGATCAAAGACTGATATCAGTGTAATGGATGATCTGGTTATTGAAAAAGCGGTTGCAGATGCTGCACGCAAACCAGATTCACCAATATCTGGCAACACAGATAAAGTCCTGAAAGATTTAAAACAATACTGCGGGCCGGATCGGATGCTTGATCTGAAAATTCGGACCGGTGCCTATGGCGACGGGTTTGGGCTTAATCCCGATGGCTTGAATCTGGAAAAACTCAAAACATATGTCCATGGTTTAGATCTGGGTCCCCTCGAACCACAGATTCCTGAAATTCTGAATACTCCATCGGGCAAAATTGAACTGGCACCGGAAAAATTAATTCACGATATTAAAAGAATCAGCTCAGCTTTGAAAAAACCAGAAAAGAATGAGCTCCTTCTCATCGGTCGACGCCATCTGCGCACCAATAACTCCTGGCTGGCAAACATACCGTCATTGATAAAAGGTCCGCCTCGCTGCACACTTCAGATTCATCCGACTGATGCGAAACATATCGGACTTAAGGATGGTCAAATGGCAAGGGTTTCTTCTGATACAGGCACATTAACAACACCAATCGAAGTTACGGAGGATCTGCGCCCGGGAGTGGTCTGTTTTCCTCATGGGTGGGGACATGACTTAAACGGTGTGGCCATGCGTGTGGCACAAGAATACAATGGCATCAACAAGAACCTGATCACGGACGAAAGCGATTTTGATCCGATCTCAGGGAATTCTGTTCTCAATGGCGTTCCGGTTAAGGTTCTGCCAGTATCAGTTTGAAAACACAATAGATTCAAGATAAAAAAAGAACATAGACATTTATAACCATTTAAAAAAAGGAATCCTTATGAAGCATCTTGACGGCACCTTCAAAAGTATACGCGATGCAAATATCTATTACCAGGCATGGCTGCCGGATGGAGATGTAAAAGCGGTTCTATTCCTCGTCCATGGGCTGGGTGAATACTGCGGACGGTATACAAACCTGGTCAACCACTTCGTGCCGCTGGGCTACGCCATTTATGGACTGGACCACATCGGCCATGGCAAATCAGACGGAGAACGAGAAGTCATAGAGAGATTCACAGATTACACTGACACCCTGGAAATTTATTACAATATGGTCAAGGGCTGGCAGCCGGACAAACCCATTTTTATTTTTGGCCACAGCATGGGCGGCCTGATCACGTGCGATTATCTACTTGACCATCAGGCAGATTTCAAAGGTGCCATTATCTCTGCACCAGCGATCAAAGTCAGTGACAGCATTTCATCACTGACCATCATCATAGGAAAAATACTTTCTAAGATTGCACCAAAGACAGGAGTGCTGGGGCTGGATGTGACAGGCATATCACGTGATCCTAAGGTTGTTGAAGCCTATATCAATGACCCGTTGGTCTTCCAGGGCAAAACACCTGCACGACTGACAGCAGAATTGCTCAAAGCAATGCTGTATATCACAGCAGAGGCAAATAAGATTCATCTGCCATTTATTGTTGTTCAGGGCAGTGCAGACAAAATCGTCGACTCTGGCGGGGCAACGATGCTCTATGAAAAAGCTGCTTCCGATGATAAAACACTTAAACTTTATGAAGGCCTGTACCACGAAATCCACAATGAACCGGAACGTGCGGCAATGTTTAAAGATTTGGAGACCTGGCTTACTGAGCGAATCTAAATTGAGAAGCTGACACAGAGTAATCAATTTTGCCCTGCCAGGTTTCTTCTGTAGTACAAGGATCAGCATCAGGCAGATGGTGGAAACAATTGACGCATATAATACCAGCTCAATGGGCCGGATGTACCGCAATGTGATTTTGCTTCCACTGGCAATCGTAGACCAGAATAATACGATCAGCATTGCATAGGCATAGGCTTTTGACTGCTGGTTCAGAAGCTGACTCCGGGGGGTGCTGTGGCAGTTTTAAAAACAATTTTTTGCATGTTTTCTCCGGTGATTGGTTATAAGTTTTCTGGTTATCATGCCTGTCTGAAAAATGCCATATAAAGTTTTAAAACCCTTTGAATATTTTCTTTACACGGTTTCATATTATTGCTACGAAAATATGATGAAAATACGAAAATATGAAAAACAGGACTGGCCGGAAATCTGGCAAATCATTAAACCGGTTTTCCGTGCCGGTGAAACCTATGCCTTTTCACCAAAGATAACAGAAGCTGAGGCCTGTAAGATATGGACACAGGTTCCTTGCGCAACTTTTGTGGCTGCAAACGAGCATGGTAACCTTATTGGAACCTACTATATTAAACCCAATCAGCCGGGTCTCGGGGCGCACGTCTGCAACTGCGGGTATATTGTTTGTGCAGATGCCAGAAAACAGGGGATTGCATCAACCCTGTGCGAACACTCGCAAATAGAGGCAGTATCCAGAAAATTTCGGGCAATGCAATACAACCTGGTTGTTGCAACAAACAAAGAAGCGATCAGGCTTTGGGAAAAACATGGATTTGAAATTGTCGGAACCTTGCCCGGCGCATTCCGGCATTGTCAACTTGGGTTTATAGATGCCCTTATCATGTATAAACAGCTTTAGTTTTTTTGCACTTAATTTACCAGATTGGATTGGTCAGATCGGATAGATCAGAGGACTTTGCTTAAAAACCGCTGGGTCTTTTCATTGGCAGGATTTTCAATCACCTGACGGGCCTCACCAATTTCTTCGATAATACCTTGTTCCATATAGGCAATTCGATCAGACACTTCTTTGGCAAATGCCATCTCATGGGTAACACAGATCATTGTCATGCCCTCTTTTCGAAGCAGTCGCAAGGTGTCCAGGACCTCTCCGACCAGTTCCGGGTCCAGCGCAGACGTTACCTCATCAAGCAGCATGTAACTTGGCTGCATGGCCAGGGCCCGTGCGATAGCTAACCTCTGCTGCTGACCGCCGGACATCCGGGTGGGATAATCATTTAATTTATCACTCAAGCCGACATGGTCCAGGTGTTCTTTGGCCAGTGTTTCGGCCTCTTTTTTTGTTTTACCCAGCACAACCCTTGGAGCCAGAGTAACGTTTTCAAGAACGGTAAGATGGGGAAAGGAGTTCCATTGCTGGAATACCATTCCAAGCTTCTGGCGCAGCCGGTTTCGGTCAGTTTTTTTTGCATGGGCATCCACCCCGTCCACCAGAATTTTCCCTTTCTGAATTTTTTCGATGGCATTAATACAATAAAGGAGCGTGGATTTACCGCTGCCACTGCCACCAATAACGCTGACCACTTCCCCTTTGTTGACCTCAAGGTCAATTCCTTTTAATACGTCCAATTCCCCAAAGGATTTATAGACCCCCTGAACCTGTATCATACTGCCATTTTCCTTTCAAAATGTCTGCCAAACAAAGACAGTGGGTAAGAGATAATAAAATAAAACAATCCGACGCCGATAAGTATTTCCAGAGGCTGCTGGGTTCTGGTAATCAGTAGTTCAGATGTACGCATAAGCTCCATGTAGCCAATGACGGACACCAGTGCACTATCTTTGATCACACTCAAGGATACGCCTACCCATGAGGGGAAAACAGTCCGAAGTCCAATGGGTAAGATTACATGCCGAAGGCTCTGCCAATATCCC
Organism: Desulfobacula sp.; assembly: GCA_033852015.1. Classification (GTDB taxonomy): domain Bacteria; phylum Desulfobacterota; class Desulfobacteria; order Desulfobacterales; family Desulfobacteraceae; genus Desulfobacula. Next base: position 109,447 of record JAWSVH010000014.1, on the reverse strand, counting down.
AGACCCAATGATCTGGCCGCAATCCGCATGGGATTTGAAACACTTTCAAAGCCCGCCCGGAACACTTCAGCCATGAAGGCCATGGCATTCAAAGAGAGGATAATGGAACCACAAATAAATGGGTTGAGGGGCCATCCGATGACACCCACCCAGGTGCTGAACAGTATCAGTTGGATAATCATGGGAATGGTTCTTAAAATATCCAGAAATGCGCCCATGATCATGTTGATGTAAGCATTAACAACAGAACGGACAAATCCGATAAAAAGGCCGGTGATCGTCCCTATACCAATGGCAACAAGGGAGACATATATTGTGTTTAGAACCCCTGTAAGGATAAACCCTGCATCATGCCATGACAATGGGGTAAAAAGGTTCATGATATATCTCCAGTGAACATTTTTTTAGACACCCAGCCGGACAATAACAATATTGTTTTGGTCATCACATAGTACATGACAGCTGCGACAATAAAAAATTCCAGGGTCCTATAAGACAGAGACTGCAGACGCTGGGTTTCGCCTGAAAGGTCATTCATTCCCACCAGTATACCAAGCGAACTCAGCAGAATGGACCATACAAACTGGTTGGTCATGGGGTGATACACCCGCCGGAACATCTGTGGTAAAATGACATACCGATAGGCTTTAAGCCTTGTCATGCCAAGGGATCTTGAGGCAGCCAACTGGGTCGGCGGAATAGACTGAAAGCCCCCTCTGAACGTTTCTGCCAGGTATCCGGCATTGAAAAACACCAGAGCGCTCAGCACCGACAGATATGGACTTAAATGAATATTAAGCGCACCCAGCCCGAAATAGGCCATATAAATCTGGAACAGCACCGGGGTGTTTCTGGCGGCTTCGATCCAGATGTTGGATATGATTTTTACAGCTTTTCTTTCGGACATCTTTCCCAGTGCCAGAAAAACGGCAATGATGATACCCAACAACATTGAAAGCAGTGAAACGTGTAACGTGACCCATGCGCCTTTCAGCATCTGAGGAAGGGCCTGCTGAACCACGAGCCAGTGGAATTGATAATCTCCCATAAAAAAAACTTTATATCATAATTGTTCTGCCGGGTGCTTCATTTCGCACCCGGCAGAAAAGGGTTTGCGGTTATTTATTGTCTCTGAGTGACTGGATGAGCTCCGATGGTGCCGGGGTTCCGAAATGTTTTTTATAGCGTTTGTCAAGATTTCCGTCACGGATCTGATGAACCAGGAACAGGTTCAAGTAGTCTATCCAGGCCACTTCATTTCTTTTGGCAATAATACCTACCACATCATCATAGTTGGGAACAAAAGGCCCGGCTTCATAATCTTTGAACTCTTTGGTGGCCAGTTTGGTGGCAATATTGGTGTTTGTGGAAATCAACACATCTATTTTGCCCTGGTATAATCCTAAATATGCATCATTTTCAGACTTAAAGGATGTATAATTAGATCTTCCCCATCCTTTTGCATCTGCATATTTAAAATATTCAGTCTCATACGTTGTTCCCAAAGCAGCACCAACTTTAATATTTTTAAGATCATCAAACTTTTTGATTCCGCTGCTTTTTTTTGAAATCACCTGAAATTTGAACACAAAGTACGGATAGGTAAACCCAACGGATTTTGCTCTTTCCAGTGTATCTGAAGTTGACCCGATGACCACGTCTGTTTTTCCTGAAATAAGGGATGGAATCCGGTCACCCCAGGTAAGATTTATAATATTTGCCTTCACACCCATTGCGCCGGCCAGATCCAGGCAGTAGTCACAGTCGAATCCGACAGGTTTATTGTCTTTGTCAAAATATCCCATGGGGGGGAAATCAGCCACAACACCACAGTTCAGGACCCCGGCTTTGATGACATCATCAAGTTTGTCAGCCGAAGATGAGCTGAAACCGCCTAAAAAGAAAACCATCACGATTGCTATTAATAGCCTTTTAAGTACCTTCATGTTTTTCTCCTTTAAAAAAACGCCATTTTTATTGATTTTTAATTGTGTTCGAGCAGTGTATTGATTTTACAGACTGAAACAGATTTTTCAACCCTTATTTTAAGCAGGTCAATAAAGCAGGATAAAAAATCAGCTCCAGTAGTCAATAACCAAAATCTGGGAGTCTGAATAGTCGCAAACTAATTCAGGGATATGTGAGGATTCTGGCTCTGGCGGAATTTTCTGGAAGGCATTTCATTGGGTATGACAGCCGGGATAGATGCAATAGAGTCTCCTGCGGATAAAGAAAGGCAAATGATTGTTAAAATGATGAAACTAAAATTGCATTTTCTTTCCTTTCTGTATTGTCATTTGAGTTATCTAACAAGTTGAATTCGGGATTGTTTTGTTCAATTCATATTGAGGCTCAAGGATTATATTTGGATTTTTTACCAAAGAAAACAGATCTTGGGATAGGATATCGGACATTTCCTTTATGGATTGTTTTTTGCCGTTCAACAGCCAGTTTTTGAACAAGTTGTGTGCGCCTCCAGCAAAATAAAACAACCGGGGTGCATAAATATCACTGCCATATCCTTTGTTGATAAGGAGAATCATCTCTTCTGAATAATTGATAAATCGGTCCAGAATGAAATTATCCATCTCTGCTCGATACATGGCCTTGAACAATTCACCATTATCGTTCCAGCGGTTAAAAAGAATCTGTGCAATATAATTGATACTTTTAGAGAGATGTATGATTTTTGAAATTTCAATCATATATCCCTGCGCTCTAAAATCTAGCTCCTCAAGCAGTATGGCATATATGGTATCATAGTTTCGATAAAAGGTCGGGCGGGCAATATTAGCTCTATCGGTAAGGTCTTTTACGCTGATGTTTTTAAACGGGCGTTCCTTGAGGAGTTCAAGCAGGGCTTCAAAAAGAAAAGACCGGGTTCTTAAAACTCTTCTGTCGTTCTTAATATTCAAAATGATCTCCTTTGTTTTTTATTATTCAACTATCATTGAAATTCTCAAAAAGCAACAGATGTATCATAAGATACAAACTGTTAACAAAAAGGGCTTGATTATCTCTATTTAATATTATATATGACACATAAGCAACAGATGTAGCATTACTTATGTGTGTTGCTTATAATTGGTAACCAGCTGGTTTTTTTGACGAAATTACTGGACATAAGATGTTAAATCATAACAGCAATAGAAAACAAAGGGGAAGTGTTATATGTCAGAATCCCATGAAACAATCATTGTTGGCGGTGGTATGGCCGGAATGGCATGTGGTCTAAAACTGAGGGATGCAGGGAAAAGTTGCATAATAATTACCGAAACCATCGGCGGCAGAACCTGTTACAACAAACAACTGAATATGAATTTCGGCGCTGTCTTCTACATGGAAAATTACCACCATGTGAAAAAAATCCTTACCCATGGCCCTCTTCTGATGAAGTCCTATTCCCAGGTCATGTGTCATAAAAGCAAATCAGATTTTTTTTCGGCAATAAGCTTTAGGATGCTGAAAAACCTTCCTCAGCTCCTGAAATTTAAAATATTCATGAAAAAATTCATAAGGCACTATGAAATCTACAAGAAAAACTGTGAGAGCATCTCAGTTAAAGAGGCCTTGGAAAAGGATTCCTTTATCAAAGGCCTCTATTTTAAAACTGCTCAGCAATTGATTCTCGAACTAAAAATTAGCAGAGCAGGGGATGATTTGATATCTCAGTTTGTATATGGCTGCACCGGGGCAAGTGTCGAAGGGTTGAATGCCCTTGACTTCTGTAATTGTGCTCAAGGACTCGTGATACCAATTCATACGTTTTCTTTGGATGAAGATGCTGTTAAAAAAAAGTTGGGCTGTGTCATTAAGGATAGTGTAACATCCATTGAAAACATAAAAAACACTTATGTCATCACAACTCAGTCAGGGAAACAATACACAGCCCCCAATGTTGTTGTCGCCACCCCAGCTGTTATCACCAAGACGCTTTTGGACCTTCCAAGAATCCGACAATCCTCTCAATTGATTTCTTATCTTGTAAAAGGACAGCCAAAAAAAAAATATAAAAAGCATGATATTCATGTTTTTTCCGACACACTGCCACTGATTTTTTATTACCACCGTCAGAATGCCATGAATGAATATGAATTATTCTCAGTCAATAAAATTGATATGGAAACATATTTTGATTCGTATGAAATCGTTGCCCGGAAAACATGGTCCGATGCTCTGTATGTGAAAGGGGATATAATCCTGGATCAAGATTTGGGAAATGGGTTGTATATTGCGGGAGATCATAATGGCCTGGGGATGGAACCAGCTGCTATATCGGGTATCTATGCCGCAAATCAGATTATAAAAAAAGGCCTTTGATTTTTTTTGAGATCATACATTCGAAAGAGAAAACACCAAACATAAATTAGAAGAAAGGAGACCTGTTCAATGTCCTCATATAATAGCAACAAGAACATTTTTTTTGGGTTTAAATTTATCCAGGCAATGAATTGGAAAATATTTATTGGGTCCATCTGTAGCATTTTTATCATAGGATTCTGCTTGTATAATTTTTTAATTTTACCGCAACTGGATGTATGGGGAGCCACACCAGAAGAAATTGCAATGTCCCTGCCCGGTGATTCAATAGTTCCAGGAATAGCGATATGGCAAATGACGGTTGCAAAGACCATTGATGCTCCCCCCGAAAAAATATTTCCATACTTTATTCAAGCAGGACAGGACAAGGCCGGATTTTACAGCTTTGACCGGCTGGAACGTTTTTTTGGCTTTGGTATTCATAATACCTATACGATAAATCCTGAGTGGCAGGATTTAAAGGCAGGAGATTTTTGTACTTTTCATAAAAGCGGCATGGGAATGCGAATTCACGAGGTGATAAAGAACAAAAGAATAACAATGATTACCAATGGGCTTGATGCAGACCATAGCCTTCCTGAAGGAAAATGGGAAATGCTTCTCCAGCCGTTGTTTCCTCGAGGAAAAGGACATTATATTGCATGGAACTGGGATTTTAATCTTTTCCCGCTGGATTCTGGAAAAACCCGTGTAGTTGTCCGTTGCAAGGCCAGCGCAAAAGGAGGGCTATTCGCTAAATTTTTCTTTAAACATGCGTTTGCCCTTCCTTCGGATATTATGGATATAGAAATGTTAAGAAGAGTGAAAAAACTTGCAGAAGGAACGTATTCGCTAAATTAATCATAAGAATATCGGGATATGGAGATGAAAAGAAAAAAATACAGTCCTCCCAAAGACAGATTTGGAATCAGGAGCTTTATTGCAAGAACAATAGCATTAACACCGGAAAAAAAAATTATTGGAAAGGCAGCATTCAAATTTTTGATTTTTTCAGCGCCCCTCAGTAAAATACCCGTTATTTCCTGGTTTTATAAAAAAATAATTTTAATGGGCAAATCAGATTACAGCCAGGGGTATTCCATTCCATTAAACATTAAAATTACAGATTCTGTTCAGCAGGTAACTCTCCCCATCGATCTTATGAAAAAGGCTGTTAAAGATGCAGAGTATAGGGCGATCATGCACAAGTGCATCTGTAGAGAAGCTCAGGGCTGTGAAAATTATCCTCTGGAAATAGGCTGCCTTTTTTTGGGGAGTGCTGCCCAGATTTGTGTCAAAAACGGTATTGCAATCCAAGCGACTGCACAGGAGTGCTATGAGCATATTGATACGGCTGCGAGTGTTGGACTTTCCGGTCAAGCCCTGTGGGTGGAAGTGGAAAAATATATATGGGGATTTGAAAATAAAGACGCAAATAAATTCATGGAGTTCTGTTTTTGTTGCCCTTGCTGCTGTAGCGGATTTAAATTCTCTGACAGGGCAGATAAAGAGTCTCGACGCTTGTTCCATCGTACCAGTGGGTGGGTCGCCCGGGTGAATGCCAATTCCTGTGTACAATGCGGAAAATGCATAGAGGTGTGCCCAAGGCATGCGATTGATCTCCATGAGACTTATGTTCAAATCAATGAAGAATGTGGTGGGTGCGGTTTGTGCATCGAACCTTGCAAAAAAGATGCAATCGAGCTTTGTCAGGTTACAGAAATGAAAACAGATATAAAAAATTATTTTGAGGATATTGATTTTAAAGTTTAACTTTACCAAAAGTGGGTTCATACCTTTGTTGACAAAAGGCCTGCCCTACCATAGAGTTTTTGAACCAGATTCTATTGTTTATTAGGTCAGATATGATTCAAATTCATAAGACATGCGGACAAATCGAAGATTTTTGTGATTAGTAAAAATTAACGTTTTCATCTTTTGTAAATCTTAAGTCCCCCGAAGGGCTGTCTGCTATAAACATCGATCACTATCTTAATTCTTTGAATGGATGAGCTTACATGGAGGTATTTTATTATGATTTTAGATAGTTTTATTATCTTCGGAATCATGATTCTGGGTTGTGCGGCTGTTGCACTGTTTCTTCGCATCATCTTTGGCAATGTCCTGACATATAGGCTGTATCAAAAGCAAAACTTGCCTCGAACCAAATGAAGGCTTTAGGCAAAGCGCTCTTGGATATTGATAATGTGACCGAGGTAATCAATGAAATATCCGAACAAACCAATCTTCTAGCTTTGAATGCAACCATTGAAGCTGCCAGAGCAGGTGATGCGGGCAAAGGCTTTGCTGTAGTGGCCCAGGAAATCAACGAGAGGGTTGCTCAAAGTTCACAAGTATCGGAAGATATCGCAAAAGAGATATCTTATGCTAATGTTTCGGCTGGGGACATTTCTGAGAATGGTTCTCAAGTAAATTCCAGCGCACAAGAATTATTGGAACTGGCTGACCAGCTTAGTATCCTTGTCGGAAAATTTAAGATTTGAAATTTTGATTTTGAGGCGTTTTTCGGAACCTTCCAACTATGAGCAATACCATAAAAAAGAGATCTTATAAAAATATTTTTTTTTCTGCTATCCAACCAATAAGGCACCAGGAAGATATTACTTAACAGAATTTTGTAACTATCATCCCAAACAAAATTAGAAATTAAATGACAGTTTATGCATAAGTTTAATCGCAGGATCAGTTGAACCATTACCATATTCTTTTTGGGCAATTGCAACAGCAGAATAAATTAATAACGGAGTAATTTTATATCCAACACCTACATTTACTTCCCATGCAATAGCACCATCATATTTACCATAACTATTATCAATATTAAAGTCTGCATAGGCACCGAAAAGAGCAACACTCGCTTTTTCATTGATTGCATATGTTACATAAATAGCAAGCGTGGTTAGCGTATTATTGTCATAATATCCTAACTTACCATCTGCAATTAATCCATCATAATTTTCAAGAGCAATATTTTCAGTTTTGGCAGTATAATCTTCAAGGGCAACTTCAGTATTGGTATCATTGTTAAAAGGACCATGAGCAATAAATGCACCTGATTTCAAGGCATTAAGCTGTACCCATACATTGGCATATGCAGCCCAGATTGAATAATCAGGAGTTAAAGCACTACTTTCATAGTTATAATCTGCAAAAATAAATTCTGCTTCAAAACCGATGTTATTAATTGTACCATTTACACCAAGGTCAAATGCCATTTTCTGAAGATCATCAGTTTCACTATCAACATACCTCACCAAAGGAAGAACATTAACATCACCCACTTTTGTAATTAAGGCAGCAACATAAACATCATTATCTATATCAGGCGCAGCACTTTCGCTGACGACAGTTTTGGTGCTATATGGAGAAAGATCATAATCATAAGTTTGATCTTTTTCAGTAAGCGCAATGAAGGTACCAATTGGGGTAGGCTGAATAACCATCAGACGGTATGCTTCTTTTGGGTCATTAGCAAAACCAGATGCCCAGGCAGCAGTTTGAACAAGACCCACTTTGATAGTGGTATGATTCATAAATGTATGCTGAGCCCAAAGTCTTTCTACAGCAAGGTTATCATCCTGCTCGCCGTTTCGATCTTCTTCATTTGGGTTGGTTGATACAGCCCAGTATTCATCTCTGAATTTCATACGAGTAAAAACTTTTGTGTAAGGAGTCATGGCCCAAGTGATATCCAGTCGCAATGCGTGATCATAAATACCATAACTGCCATTAAGATTAGTCGCAGCATTTCCGTTATGGTTTTTAAGCCATGTACCTCTAACGTAATACTCACCACTCATTTTAAGCGTGCTTGCGCCGGTAATGGTCGCAACAAGAAGCATAGCAAAAGAAAGAACGAATAGTTTTTTCATTTTCCACAATTTCCCATACCCTTTTGGGATAATCTTCCCCAAATAAGAATGTCGCCTTTTATAATTATTAAAGAAAACTCTCAACCACAGGGAATACCCCAGAATAAGATTTAAAAAAATCCTAAAAGCATTCCCATATGTGACAGATAAGAACTTGCTTTTTGTTGAGCAACCCATAAACATTACTTCCCCCCTGATACAAGCACAACACATGGTACCTGTATCAAGGTGGCGATAATTAAGGCAAGAAAAAAATTAAAATCGGCGCTCGTTCATTTGAAAGACATCTTAATGCAGCCATAAAGGTCCAGGAAGCAGGATATCCTTTAAGAATCAGATTAGACCCTATTATTCCGTTTGGTGGCTGGGAAAAAGCGTACACAGATAACAACAACTTCGGAATCACCTTTTTTGATAAGAACTCGTCTGTGTAGCAATCGTATGTTGTGCAGACCAATCCATCATGGTACATTTATTTTTTATTAAAACAAACATGGGAACAATATGCGAATTGCCGTCATTTCAGATATTCATGGTAATCTTGAAGCATTTACCTCGACGCTGAAAGATATCGAACTGCAGACGGTAGATAAGATCATTTCCCTCGGGGATAATATCGGATATGGTGCTGATTCCGAGACAATCATTCAGCAGATGATCTCAGGAAGGATACTGTCGATTCTGGGCAATCACGAACTGGCCTGTATAAATAAAAAAGTTTATAAGTGGTATATCGGAGATGTGAAAAAATCTATAGATAGCACCCTGTCCCAATTGTCTTCATCATCAATTGACTATTTAAAAGGATTAGCGATCAATCTTTCTGATTATCAGGCTTTTTTTATACATGGGTTCTGGCCGGATTCTGTTCGACATTATCTTCACCAGATTCCTGACGTAGAATTGCTCCAGGCGTTTGAGCAGATAAAAGAATCTATCTGTTTTTTGGGACATACCCACAGATTAAGCCTTGTTTTCCCCGAAGATGGCAGCATTCAAGTTCAAAAATTGAATCCGGGCAGAGTTCTGCTTGAAAAAGATAAAAAATATATGATAAATGCCGGCAGTGTCGGCCAGCCGCGAGACAATGATCCAAGAGCCAAATATGTGATCTGGGATACACAAAAATATTGTCTGGACATTCGATATATAGACTATGACAATCAAACCGCCGCCCAAAAAATAGTGGCCGCAGGCCTGCCCTTAAAATATGCCACGGCTGTCGATCCGGACATCAAACGATAAGAACACCTCTTCTTTATTTTATCGAACAGACCCCTTTTACAAAATTATAATCAAACAGATCGTTGCAGGTCACAAATCCCATTTGAGCATCCACAGACCAGACCGATTTTTTTGAACGAGTATCACTGCTCCATAGCCACTTTTGATCAGGTGAGAATACAGGCTCCATGCAAAAATTATCATCAGACAATGGATTTAAAAGTGACAGTATTTCATTGATAGTAGGTATGCGCCAGTTTTGATATCCGCCAAATCTGGATTCACACAACATGTGGATATAACTTTGGGCCTGGTGCCAGCTCATGGGATGGTGAGAGCCGGATTGCTGCCAGACCAGGTTGGTTGCAAGATCTTTAACCGTCGTGGTTCTTGTTTTTTGAAACACATTTTCAACAAAAACCGCAGGCTGGTGAAGATCATCCAGATTAAAAACAATCCTGGCATGTTTTGCAAGTATCCTGGAAGATTCGGACCTAATGAATTGAGTGGGTTGGGTCGTTTTAATTCGGGCAGCCGTACTGGTTTCTTCGAAAAAATCATCTGGAGCAACACATTCTTTTTGCCGGTCAATTTTATACAACTCTGAAAATACCTTTAACTCATCTGACATTGCCGCCGCTGTCTGGAACCGGTCATCTGGATGCGGGGCAATCGCTTTGAGAATAAACCGATCACAATTGTGATCTAATTGCGCATTTAATTCACTGGGCAAAGCTGGTTTTTTATCAGGCAGATGACCGGTTACCATCCTATAAAGGATCACCCCGGCAGAATACAGGTCGGCTCTTTTATCTACTGTTTCAGGAGAATCAATCTGTTCCGGGGCTGTATAAAACGGTGTGCCGATAGTAAGCTTTTGTTCACACAAAGATTGTTTTTCCCCCCTTCGTTTAGACAGACCAAAATCAACAATTTTCACCGTTCCGGTATCCGTAAGCATGACATTAAAAGGCTTGATATCCCGGTGAATGATATCAGCCTCGTGAAGACAGCAAAGACCTTCAAGAATCTGGGTCAGGTAATAGCAGGTTTTTTCAACAGACACTTTCCTGGAGACTCTATCTGCCCAATAGGATTCTCCAATAAGTTGTCCTATATTTCGGCAATAATACTCCATCAGGTAAAACAATTCATTGTCTGTCTTTTCAAGGCCCCAGATGGCCACCACATTAGGATGCCGAATATTTGCAATCATCGTGGCCTCATGAATAAACTGCTCTTTGAGCCATGTTAAACCGACCTTTTTGATCAGAGCCGGGCTGGGGGTAAACAATTTTAAAGCAGCTGTTTTTTCAAGTACCGGTATGGTGACACGATAGACCCGACCCATGGTGCCACTGCCAAGAAGTGAGCTAATTTGATATTTACCGATATATTTGCTGTTTTTATGGGTCATGGATGGTTTTAATCCAGTTTTAAAATTTGCATATTACTTTCACCTGCTTTTTCAATCCAGAGCCTTGAAAACCTCACAGAATTTTTTATCTTTAGTGGTATAATTATAGATGTAAAACAGCTGAGCCAGGTCAAAGTCATCCGGGCTCGGCTGTTCAATTTTTATAATTTGCCTTCATACTTTTCTATTTATTCAAAATCGATGTGAGCTGGAATACACAAAACCATAATGCGGCAATGTTCTGTATCTAAACTGGAAAATCAGAGTTCACATGACCTTTTTCAAACTATTCTGACATAAAAACCACCTGGTTTCGGCCATTGTTTTTTGCCTCATATAAAGCGGTATCTGCTTTTTTAATCGCTACCTTAATATCCTCTTTTGCATCAGAATAAACCGTTACCCCAATGCTCACAGTAATATTTATAATCCCACTATTATTGGGTAGCTCAAAAGCTACTTCCTGGACACCTATCCGGATTCGTTCGGCCATGGATATCGCTTCATTTTTTTGGGTTTCAGGTAGTAGCAAAAGGAACTCTTCTCCACCAAACCGACCAAAAACATCCTTATCCCTGATCATCTGCTTTGTCGTCAGTGCATACTTTTTCAAAACAGCATCTCCAGCATCATGGCCGTAAGTATCGTTAACGTGTTTAAAGTTATCAATATCTATCATCAGAATAGAAAAACAAGGGGGTGAAAAGCGAATCCTATTTTTTTGCAAAACACTCAATTCTTTTTCAAGGGAATGGCGGTTATAGATACCTGTCAAAGAGTCATACATTGACAAATCAATCATTTTTTTCCGATCTCTTGTCAACCAAATGCTTCCAGCAACACCAAATACCACCCCAAGAAAAATGGCCAGAAATGTAAAACCGATACCCCATATTTTTAATGCTTTTATTCGCTGGTAATTCTGATTAATTAATTTTTCTTTGTCATGAAATATTTTCCTGACGGCACCTGATAGCTTATAAATATCACTGTCAAATGTTTCCATCGCAATGCTCATCTCATTATCAAAATGGCCTGGACTCTTTCCCTTAAATATATCATCTCCCTGTTTTTTGGCAGATTCCCATAAAGTCCTCATTTGGTCCAATTGTTTTCGTCCGATTGGATTGGGCTCTTTTTCAAGGGTTTCTATAAACGCATCGTCAACTTTTTTTTTGGCCTCTTCCCAATATTTTTTTTCTATTTCCAATCCATGAATCAAAAAATCATTGGGTGGCATTACACTTTCCAAAACACTCACTTCCAAGTGATGCAAAGGCTTCATTTCATGGAAAATCTTTTCTACAATATTTTCCATGCGGCTAAACACAGGACTAAAGGATATAAAAAACACCAAGAGCATGAAAGAGGCAATCGGCAATAAGGTTAATGCAATTATTAGTGTGAATTTTTTTCTTTCCGATAAATATAGCTCTCTTTGAAAAGCTAGAAGATTCATTTTAATATCCTTTGAAGTAACCTGAGATATAAAATCGATTTAACAGTTATAGGATCGTTCATAAACCTATTAATTTGGTTTGCATTCCCAAAAAAAATACAAGATTTTTTTTGCCCTGAGATTTCACAAACCAGTCTACCAGGTCACCGGCAAGAACACAGAACATTTTCTTGTTGGAGAAGTTCTCTCCTCGGACAAGAAAAATTTGATTTTATTTCACCACAGCAACAATAATGGCCGGTGAAATTCTTGAGTAACTGATCAAATTACAGCTATGACCGTTTCTAACATGTAAAAAACTTATACCAAACCCTGATCCATCATTGAATCCGCCACTTTAACAAAACCTGCGATATTGGCTCCGTTCACATAATTACCTGGCACACCATACTCTTGGGCCGCAGACATACACGTATGATGAATATTTTGCATAATGCCTTTAAGCTTTGCCTCCACCTCTTCTCGAGACCATCTGATCCGCATGGAGTTCTGAGACATTTCAAGCCCGGAAACAGCAACACCACCCGCATTGGCAGCTTTACCCGGTGCATACAATATTTTATTATCAATAAAAATATCAACCCCTTCCGGCATCGTCGGCATATTGGCTCCTTCACAAACCAAATATACCCCATTGTTCAAAAGGTTTTGGGCATCTTTACCATTGATTTCATTCTGGGTGGCACTGGGAAAGGCACAATCTGCTTTGTGATCCCAAAGCGGGTTATGATCAGCACCGGCATTTAACGCTGTGTATATCGCATCCGGGTATTTTTTCACATATTCTTCTATCCGCCCGCGCTGAACATTTTTCAGATACATCACATAATTGAGCTTACCTTCGTCAATACCGCTTTCATCAAAAATATATCCAGAGGAATCCGACAAAGTCATTACCTTAGCACCCAGTTGATTCAATTTTTGGGTTGTATATTGAGCCACATTACCAGAACCAGACACCAGGCAGTTTTTTTCTTTAAGGTCCTTTTTTCTGGTGGCCAGCATTTCATTGGCAAAGAAAACCGACCCATACCCTGTGGCTTCTGGACGTATAAGGCTGCCACCCCAATTCAGACTTTTACCGGTCAAAATCCCTGTAAACTCATTTTTTAACTTCTTATACATTCCAAAAAGATAACCTATTTCCCTTCCTCCGACACCAATATCTCCGGCAGGCACATCTGTATTCGGCCCCAGATGACGATAGAGTTCACACATAAAGCTCTGGCAAAATCGCATCATTTCATTATCAGACTTACCTTTAGGATCAAAATCCGATCCTCCCTTACCGCCACCCAAGGGAAGTGTCGTCAACGCATTTTTAAATACCTGTTCAAATGCCAGGAATTTTAATATGGATAAATTAACAGACGGATGAAACCGCAACCCTCCTTTATAAGGGCCAATGGCAGAATTCATCTCAATCCTGAATCCCCGATTAACCTGAACTTTTCCTTGATCATCCATCCAGGGAACCCGGAACTGAATCACCCGTTCAGGTTCAACAACCCGCTGCATAATACCCATATGACGATATTCAGGATTTTTGTCTAAAACCGGCTTTACAGAATCAACCACCTCAATTACCGCTTGATGAAATTCTTTCTCAAACGGATCTCTGGCTTTAACCATGTCCATGATTGTATCCATTTTCTGTCTCCTGCTAAAATACGATTTGAATTCTTTTGATAACTGATTCAATCAAAATAACATTTTTCGTAAAAAATAACACGATTTCATTATTTTTTTATTAAACATTTATTACAATAGGCCCCAGGAAAAAATATCCTGGGTTAAAAGGATATCGGCTGTATTTGCAGATTTAACTATCTTTTCATTCAATATATCCATCAACAGATAATCCAGCCCGGCTTCCGCCAAAAGGGCCGCATAATTTGTTTCTATTAAATCTTTTTTATATTTTTCTTGTGCCCCGGTCGTCAAATTGGACAACCCGGCAATGGTTCTCACCGGAAAACCTAAAAGATCAGGCAATGTTTTAATCACATTCAAAACAGCCCGTGCTTGTATAATTCCATCATCCCACGCCAGGGGTGGCACCACAGGATCAATAATAATTCGCTCTTTGGGCACCCCGGCTTTTTGCACCTGCTCAAATAACTCCAAAACAATTTCGTACCGCTGGGCCTCATCCTTTGGTACCCGACTATCTGGATAAAGCAAAAAACCGATAATATCAACATCATACTCTTTTGCCAGAGGCAGAATTTTTCCAAGTTTACGAGACTCCAAGGAAAACCCATTGATAATAGGCCTGTTCTTCACTATAGCCAAACCCGCTTTCATTGCTTCAGAATTAGACGTATCAATCATCAAAGGTAAATCTGTCACTTCCTGAACCGATTGGATAAAAAAAGAGATCCCTTCTTCAAAAAACGTTCCCAATGGGCCGGTGTTCACATCAATCGCCCAGGCCCCTTTTGCCTCACATTCTTTTACAAGAGTCTGCAACGGTTCAGGATTAAAAGTCTTAAATGCCTTCTGGATATCCGGCTTTGTTATTCGAAGATTATCAGCAATAAGTTTCATTAACCAATTCAATATTCACAAACCTGAATTATTTACAACACCTTTTTTACACGAAAGCTACCATTGCTTAATTTTACCCGATGTTTATTTCTCAGGTGTTAATTTCCCAGGTTTCCATAAATCGCCTTCCATGATATGATCAACGCATAGTAACGCTTCTCATAAAACAAAGGAAAATAGTGATGGATATTGATACTTCTAAAGAAAATGCTTTTTTATATGAGCTGTATACCCAGACAAATGGAGATGTAGACAAACAGGTTTCCATGTACGATATTGGAACGGCATTAGGCCTTGAAGAAAGTGACACCGGAGCTATGGCAGAAAACCTTTTTATCCAGGGATTGGCTGAGATGAAAACCCTTTCCGGCGGTATTGGCATTACCCATCAAGGTATGAAAGCGATAGACATCACTCCCCCTGTAAAACCAGGAGATGAACAACTGAGCTTAGGTAATGGTCTTGTGGTAGAAGAGACCAGCAAAAATACGGTTGAAAAAATTATTCAGGATATCAAAACTCATATTGCCGAAACAAAACAATCCTACGAACAATTAGAAGAGATTGTGATAGATATTAAAACCATGGAAATTCAAATGGTGTCTCCACAACCCAAAACACAAATCATCCGGGAAATATTACGATCCATACACTCCAATTTAAATGGACCCAATCTAAACAAACTGGGCCCTGAAGATCTTGTAGACAAATTAAATATGCTGATCTCCTCATAAACGAAAATACTTTTTTACTTAAAAACAGATCAACTCAAAAGATGCCAATTCCTTTGAGGTATCCACCTATTTTGTCCACAACCTGAACTATCTTAAGCACATCGGAGGGAACAATCATAATTGTATCATCGCCCGCAATCGTTCCTAAAATTTCATTAAACCCATGATCATCAATAAACTTGGCAACCGTATTAGCCGTTCCAGGCTTTGTATGAATAACTATCAAATTCCCATTATTCAAAATACTATGCACAAGCGCTTCAAAAAAGCCTGTCTCTTTAATAACCTGACCGGGTTTAGGCAAGGAATAAATAGTATTCCCCGTGCTATCAATTCCCCGGATAGCATTGATTTTTTTTAAAGCCCTGGAAACTGAAGACTGGGTCGTTTCTATCCCATGCTGATTCAATAACTTCACCAGCTGACGCTGATTTCCAGAAATCCCTTCCAACAACATTTTATTTAACTGTGCAGCAATACTCATAATTATTCTTTTATCCAATTTTGCATATTTATGCAATAGCTAAATTTTATGCGCATACCATGCGAATATTCATAACGATTTCAGCCTTTTTCTTCATTAACAAACAATAAAAAAGGTCTAATTTTAAAAAGGAAATCAGCTTGCATATCTGTCAACTAACGGCACATTTTATCACCTGAACTGCACGTTCAACAGATAAAGTACCCGTGTTTAAAATCAAATCGTAATTAGATGGGTCATTAATATCACAGTTAAAATATCGTTTTACAAAAGCAGCTCTATTTGCATCCTTACTAACCAAATGTTTTTGTGCATCATCCATATTTAAATCATGACTATGCTGAATAAAGTTTCTGCGGACAGCCATTGGCGCCACAACTCTTACCCGAAGCATATTTGGATAATGTAGTACACAATTAGCCCCTCTACCCAAGACTACCGCCTTCCCATGTTTTCCAATAGTGGTTAATATTTTAAACAACAATTTTGAATATTCATCCGGCCACAAGTGGTGTTGATTCACAAAATTAGATACAATATCATCCACAATATTCATACTTCTTTCATCCAAAGTCTCCAACAGCACCCGACTATTCTTTGATATTTCAACCATGGCATCTATAATTTCATTGTGAAAAAGATCAAATCCTATTTGCTGGCACAATAATATAGCAACCTCATATCCCTGACTACCCGATTCCCTTGATATAGTGATCACCTGAATAGATTGGCCAATGGGCTTTTCTTGTATTTTTTCTATTTCCCATCTTTTAATCTGTCCATCAATTAGTTTATTAATAGATATACTCATGAGAACCTCCTTGATTATTGTTATTAATAATAAGGGCTTACACGTTACCCCCCTGAATTATCTTTTAGGCCTATAAATAATAAGCTTTAAAAAAATTATTAATCACAAATTCAGTCTGCTATGATGAGATGTGGCAAGAAAACCAATGGAACAATAAAAATCAAAATGGATGATTCAAAAAAATTGATCGTAGACATAAAGTTTAAAATAAATACGCTGATATGTCAAAAAAAATATCTTTTACACTATATTTAAAATATGAACGAAACTCTTTTTCTAAAATAAAATTATAGCGCCCACCATTTTGCATATTTATGCAAATTATATCTTTTATGCGCATATTATACAAATACTCTTGACTATTTCAACAATTTTCTTCATTAATAGACCAAAGTTATTTAAAACAAACGGAATTTTAAAATAATAAAGGAGATCCCATGTCAAAAGGAAAAGTAGTTCTTGCATATTCAGGAGGCCTTGATACCTCTGTCATATTAAAATGGTTGTTAGAGCAAGGCTATGAAGTCTTTGCATACATGGCCAATATCGGGCAAAAAGAAGATTTTAAAGCCGCCGAGCAAAAAGCGTTAGACATTGGTGCTTCTAAAGTATTTATCGAAGATATGAGAAAAGAATTTGTTACCGACTATATTTTTCCTGTCTATAAAGCCAACACCATATATGAAGGAAGATACCTTTTAGGAACAGCCGTCGCTCGACCGATCATTTCTAAAAAACAAATTGAAATTGCCGAGCAGGTAGGTGCACAATTTGTTTCCCATGGAGCAACAGGAAAAGGTAATGATCAGGTACGCTTTGAATTGTCCTATTATGCCCTGAATCCAGAAATAAAGGTCATTGCACCCTGGAAAGATGCCAACTTTTTAAATGCCTTCAAAGGAAGAACCGACCTTCTTGAATATGCAAAAAAACATGGCATTCCAACAAAACAATCTGCCTCAAAGCCTTACAGTGAAGATGATAACCTTCTACATATTTCCCATGAAGCAGGCATCCTCGAAGATCCGGGTCACGAATGCGAAGACCATATCTATTCACACACTGTTTCACCCGAAGACGCACCCGATACCCCTACCAGAATAAAAGTTGAATTTAAAGACGGTATTCCAATCAAAGTCACCAACCTTGAAGACAAAACCGTCAAAACAGATGCCCTGGAACTGTTTGAATACCTTAACGAATTGGGTCAGGCAAACGGTATCGGTCGCTTAGACATGGTGGAAAACCGATTTGTGGGAATTAAATCCCGTGGAGTATATGAAACCCCTGGTGGCACTATCCTTCACGAAGCCCATAAAGATATAGAAGGCATTGCCATGGACAGAGAAGTTATGCGCCTAAGAGACATGCTCTCTGCCAAATTTGCTGAACTGGTTTATAACGGCTTCTGGTTCAGCCCGGAAATGGAATTTCTCATGGTTGCCATTGATAAAAGCCAGGAACTCATAGATGGTGAAGTCACACTTAAACTATACAAAGGCACAGCTTACCCAGTTGCCAGAACAAGCCCTTCATCTCTTTATAACCAGGATCTGTCTTCCATGGATATTGCCGGTGGTTACAATCAGGAAGATGCCGAAGGATTTATTAAAATTAACGCCATTCGGTTGATGGCGCATAGAAATATCATCAACAAGAAAAAATAATTATAAAAAACCTGCCGAAAAATTAATAATTTTTTGGCAGGTTTTTTGACTTTTATCCAATTTAGACTTATTTTATCCGCTGAACCATATTAAAAACAAAGGATAAATATATTGAAAAATATCAAAGAACGATGCCTGGAATGTGGTGGTATTCTCTACATGAAGCGAACCTGAACAAAGATCATTTTCTGCTGCAGGTCCTGCACAAAAAACTACCCTGAAGATAAATACAAACAACTCATGGATGACTATCTTGAGGAGCAACTGGCCAACGTGCCGATTAACCGAATCTGACAGATCCAATTCCCGTACAAAAATTGGTATAAATCATAATCCATGGTTTTAAAACTGTGAATTATATGATAACTTTCAGCGATACACAGTCTTATATACAATATATCATCTGGATAGGGGAACAATATGACCGCGACTTGCTGCCGTATGTTGAACCGTTTTTTTTCGTTATTTATAACTATAATCGTCATTTTATGTACGGTTGCTATCATCTCACCAAATTTTTCCCAACTCCTGGCATCAACTTCCCATAATATTCGCCCTTTACCCGTTGATTTTCCTATATATCCTACAATTAAACCCAATGTTGATTTCTGGATAGACATATTCGCCAAATACTCAGCATCCCAAGGAGTTATGCATGACTCTGACCGCCTTGATATTGTCTATGAGGTCATAAAGATTGATGCCTCTGCCACCGTACGAGCAAATCGAAAAAACAAACGAACAAAAAAAGCTGCAATCCAAAAATATAAAAAGATCCTTTTGCACCTTTCAAAGGGTGCAACTCCTGTATCATATCAAGAAAAGCGGATTGCAACCCTTTTTGGTTCTCAAGCACAATCTTCAGACTTTAAAAAAGCTGCGCTTAATATCCGGTGTCAAACAGGATTAAAAGAAGAATTCAAAAGAGGACTGATTCGATCCGGAGCGGTGATTGATACCTTTAAAAAAATATTTCAGGCACAAGGGCTTCCGGTTGACCTTGTTTATCTGCCCTGTGTTGAGTCTTCCTACAATTTTAAGGCATACTCCAAATTTGGAGCCGCAGGAATCTGGCAGTTCACGCGATCCACCGGCCGGCAATATATGAAAATCAATTATGTTGTAGATGAAAGAAGGGACCCCTATATATCAACAAGGGCAGCAGCCCGTCTGTTGAAAAAAAATTATTCCAGACTTAAAAACTGGCCGATGGCCATCACAGCATACAACCACGGACTGGCCGGTATGCAAAGGGCCCAAAAAGCCAGGGGCAGCTATGAAAATATTTTCAAAAAATATCGCAGCCGATCTTTTAAATTTGCATCCAGAAACTTTTATTCTGAATTTATAGCGGCACGGACTGTGGCTAAAAATTCAGAAAAATATTTTGGAACCATTATCCCCCGTCAACACGAAGCATTTGTCAATGTCCGAACAAAAGGATATCTGCCGATACAAGAGTTATGTGATATCCTGGACATAAATATCCGGGAAATAAAACGCCTCAATCCATCCTTAAGGCCTCCTGTTTTTAATAGCCAAAAGTTTATTCCCAAAAAGTTTAATCTTCGATTACCAGCAACATATGCTCCTGGTAAAGTCTCAAAACAGCTTTTAACGACCTATCGGAAACGACAAAAGCCCAGCCGGTTTCACCGGGTTCAAAGAGGGGATACAGCCGGTTCAATTGCACGACATAACCGCATCAAATTATCAGATTTGATTTTAGCCAATCACTTGAATCGACGCGCCACCATTTATATCGGTCAAAATTTAAGAATCCCGCTAAGAGGTGAAATCATTCTTGCCCAAAAACCAAAAAAAACGATCCGGCCATCCCAAAAAATTGCAACAAAGAAAATTACGTTAAAGAAGACAATGCCTTATAAAACAACGACCGACAAAACAACGACTGATAAAGAAACCCAAAAAGAACCTGCTCCACTTAAAATAGCTCTCTCCGAACCACCAAAAATTCAGGCAGAACTCCAGGCAAAACCCATAAAAGACGAAAGTCCCATCAACCCAAACATTGTCACCACAGACCTGCAAATCATTAGAACCATACAAAAAAAGAATTTACGAATAGCGGTTATCAGAGTAGAAGCGGAAGAAACCCTTGGCCATTATGCAGACTGGTTAGACATCCCCACCCAGGAAATCCGGACCTTAAACCACCTTAAATATGGAATCTCCATTGCTGTAAATCAAACCATTAAAATTCCGATGAGAACAAAAAGTGTTCAGGAGTTTGAAGAACTACGCTATGAATTTCACAAAGAAATCGAAGAAGATTTTTTTGAATCATTTTCCATACAGGGCATAGAAACATACAAAGTAAAAAATGGCGATAACATATGGACACTGTGTTTAAATAAACTTGAGATTCCGTTCTGGCTGGTAAAAAAATATAACCCAAAAACAAATTTCAGTACCCTTTACCCTAAACAGAAAATCCATTATCCTATCCTTACCTCTGAAAAAATAAATTAGCTAAATAGGCAGATCAACCCTTCATTTATCGCAAATCGGCATGCTTTTTTTTGATACCTCTGAATTGATCATAGGATAACCCAAGCCTGGCCGCCGCTTTTTTCTGATTAAAACGACACGCTTCCAGTGCCTTTAACAATAGATGACGCTCCAACTGACTCACCGCCTCTTTAAAAGGTTGTTCAACCATATCATCAGAGATAGCGGCCGTTGAAACTGCTGAGTCTTTCTCAAGTCTGTCCGGATTAATAGTCGTGGGCTGTGCCCCCCAATTTTCTCCATAGGGTGAATTAAAAGGATCAAATTGAACTTCCCGGATGACAGATGTGGGGGACTTGTATACCGCCCGTTCAATTACATTTTTCAACTCCCTGATATTACCCGGCCACAGATAGGCCTCAATCTTTTTTATTGCCAAAGAAGAGAGGGTCGGCATTTTTTCCCAACCCAGCTCAAATGCCATACGTTGCGCAAAATGATTTGCTAAAAATAAAATATCCCCTTCCCGGCATCGCAATGGGGGGACATAAATCACCTCAAAAGAGAGACGATCGAGAAGATCCTGTTTAAAAAGTCCGGCCTTTGCCATTGCGGCAAGATCCACATTGGTTGCTGCAACCATCCGCACATCTACATGAACAGGAGAAGAGGAGCCCACCCGCTCAAAGCTGCCATATTCCACAGCCCTCAATATCTTTTCCTGAACTTCCATAGGGATTGTTCCAATTTCATCCAAAAACAAGGTACCTTCAGAAGCCTTCTCAAAGCGCCCCTTCTGCCTCGCGCTGGCACCGGTAAATGCCCCTTTCTCATAGCCAAACAGCTCTGATCCGATCAATGTCGGAGTCAAGGCTGCGCAATTCAAAGTGACCAATGACCGTTGCCATCGTTTTGATAAAAAATGAATTCGGGAAGCCGCAAGCTCCTTTCCAGTTCCCCGCTCGCCTAAAATCAGAACCGATCGATCCACAGGTGCCACTTTTGATATCTGTTCTTGAAACTCAATAAAAGCTTCTGACTGCCCCAATGCCTGGGAAAGATCCATTTGAGATCCACCTACCTGGCCGGTATCAGATATACCCATTTTCTTTTCCCCCAAAAAACATAATTTTGATTGGTCAATATAACCACTAAACGGTTATAGTTACCAATTTTTGACATACTCTATCATGTATAAAAACCAGAGTCAACATAGATAACTATCTGATATTCTGTGCAATTCTTATAATTTTTTTCCCCTGGCACGCAATCTGCTATATCGTCTGCATAAATGAAAAATTATTTTTAGCTTTAACCCCACACACAACAAGGAGAAACTACCATGGGAATTTTTACACGCTTTAAAGATATTATCGCATCAAACATCAGTTCAATGCTGGACAATGCAGAAAATCCGGAAAAACTCATAAAGTTGATGATAAGAGAAATGGAAGATACCTTAATTGAAATTAAATCCTCCTGCGCAAGTGCCATTGCCAACCAGAAAAAAGTAGAGCGATTTTCAACCGAAATTCAAGACAAAGAAGACTTCTGGGCATCCAAAGCACAACTGGCGATAAAAAAAGGAAACGACAGCCTGGCTCGACAAGCACTCAACGAAAAAAGACGATATACCCAAAAATCAGATGCCATCCAAATAGAGACCACAGAGTTAGAGGCCATCATAGATCAATACCGTGATGATATCCAGGAACTTGAAGACAAACTCAAAACAGCTAGAGAAAAACAGAGAATACTGGTCCAGCGACACACTCGTGCAAAACACAAAAAAAAGACCCGCGAAGAAATCCGACGGGCAGACAGCCAGGATATTCTCTATAAATTCGAAGAGATGGAAAATCATATTGAACGAATGGAAGCAGAAGCAGACCTTGTTGACTTTGGCCGCCCCACAAACCTTGAAGAGCAATTTGACGCCCTTGAAGCAGATGAAGATATCGAGGCAGAACTCAATGAATTAAAGTCCTTACAATCTTCCAAGAGCAATGATACAACCAATGAATAATCTATTAAACATCCAACTAACTGGAGTAATCACATGATGACTGGCGCACTTATCGTAGGCATTTCCATTGGCGGGGCCATCCTGTTCTTCGCAACGATTGGCTTGATCATTATCGGTATCATCCGGGCGGCAAAAACAGGCGGATTATCAAAAAAAGACAAACAGGCACAAACAGAAGAAACCCGAATGATCCAGGACATCTACCATGGCTTATCCAAAATGGAAGAACGCCTTGAAACGCTTGAAACCATACTAATCGAACGACAAAGAAAGGATTATAATAGATGAGACGATTTCACAGGCATAAAAACCACCGTATATTCAAAAGACACAAACGCCACTACCATGCCATAAAAGACCGATTAAGGACTCTGGCAGAAAGCCATGGCATATACCGATCCAGAAGAGGCCTTTTTATGGGAGTGTGCCGTGGGGTTGCAGAACATTTAAATTTAAGTATTTCCTGGACAAGAATCATCGTCTTAATTTTATTTCTTTTCACTGGTTTCTGGCCAATAGGCGTTATGTATATCGTTGCGGGTTTATTATTAAAGATGGAACCTGTCTCCTCACTAAAAGATGAAAAAGACCAGGAATTTTATCAAAGTTACACCCATTCAAGAGAATCAGCGATTCAAAGGGTTAAACGAAAATTTGACAACATTGAACGACGCATCCAGAGAATGGAACACACCGTTACTTCAAAGGAGTTTGACTGGAAATAAAAAGGTCATCCCAGAAGTAGAACAAGATACGTCACCATCACAGAACCCAAAACCGGTATAATAATACCACCTTTCCACAGACCAACAGCCACGGTAAACGCCATCCCACAAAGCACTGCAACAGGTGCATCCGGGATGGCGTTGAAAACACCCGGAATAATCAAAGCACCGATAGCGGCAGCAGGAATACATTTTAAAAAAGCATCCACCTTTTTAGGCACCTCTTTATTTCCCAAAAGTAAAAAAGGAGCCAATCTCGGAACATAAGTGACCACTGCCATACCTAAAATTAGAAATACCAGATTATCCATTGATACCTTTCTTAAGATCATCTTCCACAAAAAATGCTCCCAAAGAAGCAATAACCAAAATACAAACAATAATCGTCCAGCCGTTGGGGAAAATATCCATTTTAATCAAGACAACATTCAATACCCCCGACGCCACCGTCAACGCAAAAATCTTGAATGATTTTTTAATCTCCGGCAAAAGAATCGCCAGTAAAAGGGCATACAATGCCACCCCCATGCTTTTGGTCAAAACCTGGGGCAAAAACCCACCCAAAACATATCCAGCGATGGTACCACTGACCCAGCCACTATAGGCGGATAATTGAAGTGTAAAAACAAAAGTTTTAGATAAGTGTCCCGGCGTAAAGGAAAGAACGGAAAATACCTCATCGGTCACACCAAAGGCCATTAGGAACTGATACTTTTTCGCTATGGCCCCCATGCGTCTGGACAAATATGCACTCATTAGAAAATGCCTGAAATTAACCAGGAGTGTCGCCAGAATAATCCCCAAAGCGCCAACCCCAGACACTAATAGATTCAGCGCAATAAACTGACTGGCACCAGCAAAGACCACTGCTGAAAACAAAAAACACTCCAAAAGAGTTATTCCGCAGCCCTTTGCCAAAATCCCAAATGCTATGGCTGCCGGGAAATAGCCAATGAAAATTGGAACCCCGGCTTTTAATGCTTTTTTCTTTGCATCCATCATAATTTTGAATCCATATTTCTTAAAAGAAAACCTAACTATTTGTGCAACTACTAAAGTTTTCATGAAATATCAACTCAAGAAAATATCAAACAACCCGCACGCCCTTTTCCACTGATTTTGCCTCACAAAACATCCGGTAATTAACTGAGATACTTAAAAAAAATTATTGACAGGATCAAAATTTAATGTAATGAATGGGTATTCATTTTTGATATTTAACAGAAAGGATAAAAATAATTTTAAACTAATACACATAATATTTTTCTTAACTTTCTATTTTTATTGTCCAAATATATATTCACCTGTAAAAACTCAAAGTGCTTGAATCAAATATTATCTGTAATATCTCAATGAGGATAAATTCATTATTTAACGTACAAAAACATAACCAACTATTATTTTTTGCACCATAACCACCAGGAGGATACTTAACCATGGCACAAGTAATTTCAGACAAAAGAGATATCGAGTTTGTAATGCACGAGCAGTTAGATGCCCAGAGCCTTTCCACACTTCACGAAGGGTTTGCCGATTTCAACAAAAAAACCATTGATCTTGTTATTTCCGAAGCAAAAAATTTTGCTGTCAAAGAATTATTGCCGGCAAACAAAGAAGGGGATGAACAAGGCTGCAAACTTGAAAACGGTGTGGTCACTACCCCGGATTCTTTTAAAAGACTTTTTGAGCTATTCAATGAAAGCGAATGGCTTGCCATCTGCGAACCTCCTGAATGGGGTGGCCAGGGCATGCCAAGAACGGTTGCTTCTGCCACTGCAGAATATTTCAGCGGTGCAAACTTTCCGTTTATCATGTACCCGGGTCTCACTTTGGGTGCAGGCCACCTGGTAGAACATTTCGGCACCCAGGAACAAAAAGATATCTATCTTAAAAATATGTACACAGGCAAATGGGCCGGCACCATGCTGCTTACAGAGCCAGGTGCAGGGTCTGACGTTGGTGCACTGACCACCAAAGCCATTAAAAATGATGACGGTACCTATTCCATTGTCGGAGAAAAAATATTTATTTCCGGTGGTGAACATGACCTTACGGACAACATCATCCATCCGGTTCTGGCAAGAATTGAAGGTGCTCCCGAAGGCACAAAGGGAATTTCCCTATTTCTTGTTCCTAAAATGAGAGTAAACGAAGACGGATCTTTGGGTGAAGCCAATGATGTCATCTGTACCGGTATTGAACATAAAATGGGTATCCATGGTAACTCTACTTGTTCTCTATCTTTAGGTTCCAAAGGCAATTGTGTCGGAACCCTGCTGGGTGAAGAAAATAAAGGCATGAAAGCCATGTTCCTGATGATGAACGGCGCCAGAATCATGGTTGGGCTCCAGGGCTTTGCCTGTGCAACCGCGTCTTACATGTATGCCCTTGATTATGCAAGAGACAGAATACAGGGCAAAAATCTTCTTGAAATGATGGGTGAGAATCCCCAGTCTGTTTCAATCATGAAACACCCGGATGTAAAACGCCAATTGCTGATGATGAAATCCAATGTTGAAGGCATGAGATCCTTGCTGTACTTTTGCAGTTATTGCACAGACATGGCCAAACACGCCCCCACACAAGAAGAAAAAGACAAATACAATGGACTTCTTGAAGTCTTGACCCCCATTGCCAAAGGCTATGTTACTGACCGGTCTTTTGAAGTCTGCAGCCAGGGCATGCAGGTATATGGCGGATATGGATTCATTGAAGAGTACCCCATGGCACAGCTTCTCAGAGACTGCCGGATCACCATGATTTATGAAGGCACCAACGGAATCCAGGCCATGGATCTTTTGGGCAGAAAACTTGGGATGAACAAAGGCAAACCCATGATGGATCTGATTGGTGAAATGATCAAAACCGTGACAGAGGCAAAAAAGATCCCGGAACTTGAAAGCATGACGCTTAAAGTAGAAGAAGTCATCAATAAGTTTGCGGAAGTTGCTCTTCACATGGGCCAGACCGCCATGTCCGCAAAAGTATTAAATGCTTTTGCCAACGCCCATCCATTCCAGGATGCCACAGGTGACACCACCATGGCATGGATGCTACTCTGGAGAGCCACCATTGCTGCTCAAAAAATAGAGAAAGCTAAAAAGAAAGATAAAAACTTTTATGCGGGCATTATCAAATCACTTCAATATTATGTTGAAACCCAACTGCCCATTACTCTGGGAAGATTCAACGCGTTAATGAACACCAGTGGTGTTGCAGTGGAAATAGAAGATAATATGTTCCCAAGCTAAATCACACAAAATACTTATTTTTTTGTAGTTAAACAAAAACGGGTTGTCCTGAAAATCAGGGCAACCCGTTTCTTTTTCAATACCGCACTATTCTCATTTATTCCCAAACATGATATGTTGATCATCTTTTTAAGCTCCAAAAACAATTGGGTTAGACTCCAAAAACAATTAGGATAAAAGATAATGAAAAACTTTAAAGCAAATGGCCTGCCCCTTTTAATCGGCAGTCTTCCCATGGACAATCATACGGATGCTGTTAAACTGGTATTTGACCACACACCCGAGATCCCGTTATGGGTCCAATTGCCCTGCTTTAAAGAAGAAGGAATGATCAGTCAGTTCCTTGAAGGGTTACCTGGATTTTCCGATGATAAAGAAAAAAATTTAATCGATACATCCCTTCCTGGATTTGATGAAGAGTTCATCTCCTATTTTGAAGATTACCTGGCCACCTCCGAACCGGATACAGACATAGGGGCCTCACGCTTTGCCCTGTCTGGACCCAGAGGGAAAGGCTTTACAGAATTTTTAAGACAAGTAGATGAAAAAAAGACCCCGTTTATTGCATTAAAAGGTCAGGTCACAGGCCCGATAAGTTTTGGTACTTCTGTAAAAGATGAAAATGACAAAGATATTTTCTATAATGACCAATTAAGAGATGCAGCCATCAAAAAACTGGCATTAAACGCCAGATGGCAGGCCAAAGAATATTCCAAGCGGGGAGCGACGCCGATCATATTTTTAGATGAGCCCGCCCTTGCCGGATTTGGAACATCGGCCTACATTACGATCACCAAAGAAGATGTTACCCAAAGCATTGATGAAATTGTTCAGGAAATCCATGCTGAAGACGGACTGGCTGGTGTTCATGTCTGCGCCAACACCGAGTGGGATATGCTTTTAGGTTCAAGCATTGATATTATCAGCTTTGATGCATTTTCATTTTTTGACCGTTTTATCCTTTACCCGGAAATGATTAAATCCTTTTTGGAACAAGGAAAAATTCTGGCCTGGGGAATCGTACCCACTGCCAAAGCCCAGCTCATCAGTGAACAAACAACGCAAGGGCTTGTAGATATGCTCACCAAACAGATGGACGAGCTGAGTAAAAAAACGGGCATAGACAAGGCAACCGTTTTATCTCAATCATTTATTACACCCAGCTGCGGGACCGGATCCTTGGATCTGGATTCAGCCAAACGTGTATTATACCTGACCCGAGAGGTATCCAAAACCTTCCGGGAGATCAATAAATAAAGAAGGGACATTTTCTTTTTATTTTTCAGGTATTCTCATTTAAAGCTTCATCATGAAAATCACGAACCTCACGGCTTTGATCTTTAAAAAACTTTGGATACCATTTTTTTGATTCTTCTAAAATAGTATCCAAAGGCAGATCGGCAAAAGTGCCGTGGTCTTTTAAATATTCCATATGCTTTTTGCCGGTCTGATCCAAAGGGTGGAAGATAGAATCAACCACCCCATCAAACTCCAGGGGTTTTACATTAAAATTATTACATAACTCCAGATTAAATGCCGGTGTCGCCTTCACCCATTTGCCATCTAAATAAATGTCAGTATATCCATGATACACAAAAACATCTGTTCCCATTGCCTGCCTTAATTTTTGAGTATTCAAATGATTTTTAACATCGGCAAACCCGAGGCGGGCTGGAATCTGCATTGCTCTGCAACATGCGCATAACAAGACGGCCTTTGCAACACAATACCCCTGGCCCTGTTCCAAAATAAAACTGGCCCGCATGGTCTCTTTGGTCTTGCCTGCACTATAAGGGTTATACCGAATCTTATCTCGAACGGCATAATACAGCTTAATCGCTTTTTCAATCTGGTTTTGACTGCCACAACTGTGTTCCTGGGAAAATTTAACAACCGATGGATGATCACTGTCAATAAATTCTGTTGGTGCAAGATACGTTTTCATTATTTTCACCTATAATATTTTCACCTATAATATTTTTACCTATAATATTTTTACCGATAATATTTTTACCGATAATATTTTTACCGATGATACTTTTCTGGCAATCAATTTTATGACATGGGCCTTATGCATTGAAAATACAATGTGCATGTATACCATTTTTTTTATAAAAAGACTTAAGTTATTCATTGTTTTGGAACAAAAATGTACCATCATATGAGACAGGATAAATATGGGTTTCTTTCGAAAGACTCTATGTTAACAGCCATCTTCAGCATCCATACCCCTGGCATGATTCGTGCTTTTTATCTAAACAGACATCTAAACAGACATTTTAATTTTTAAAAAGGGGTTACAAGATGACTAAACCCTACGGAAGACAAACAAAGAAAAAGGTAAAAAGCATTCTTTCCCAACCTGTCCGGTGGCAGGCCATGGATGAACTTGAACAAATCCCTGACGAACAACTGATCGGCCATTTATTCTCTCATTTTTACAATAAAGAAGAACAAATTAAATTTCGAAGTACCGCAGCCATGGGACTTTTAACAGCGCGAATAGCAAAATACAATATGGAAAAAGCCAGAATTATCCTTCGCCGCATTATGTGGAACCTGAATGACGAATCCGGTGGTATCGGCTGGGGATCTCCTGAAGCCATGGGGGAGATTTTATCCCAAGTCCCGGAACTGGCCTTGGAATTCAAATCAATCCTTTTTTCATACCTTGACCCGGATGGAAATTTTATAGAGCACGAACAACTTCAAAGAGACGTTTTGTGGGGGGTTGGAACCTATCTTGAAACCTCCATAGACAACATCAATGAAAAAACAAAAGGCTTACTGTTTGGGCATCTTCACTCAAATGATCCGATCAAAAAAGGATATGCTGTCCGGGCACTGATTAATGCGGATTGTTTTGACTGCAGTCTTGTACCAGAAAATATTGTAACAGACAACTGTATCATTGACATCTTTACCGGATGGAATTTTGTACCCACACGTATTTCAGATATGGCCTTAGCTTGTGAAAACGATAAAATATTTGCCTGATATTTATCCAATACGATTATCCATGGCATGAATATTGAATTAAATGACACTAAATTAGGTACTTTTATTAAGCACCTAAAACCAACTGGTTCAAAATAAAATGAGCCAAACATATAAACCCTAAAATGTGTGATGGAACCCATGTTGAGTAAAAAATGTGATAAAAATATTGCCAAAACGATTGATCTTGCAAATGAGATGATTAAACTTGCGCAATCAGGATACGAGCATGGAGAAGACCCAGGGTGCGGTGTTCTTTATGGAATCCTTCTGGATTCCGGGTATAAATTGCTTGATCTGGCACAAAAAGAAAAGCATGCACACAGGCAAAAAGGCTGGTGGGACAATTCTACTAAACAGGAGACAATTTA
Source organism: Desulfobacula sp. (assembly GCA_033852015.1). Classification (GTDB taxonomy): domain Bacteria; phylum Desulfobacterota; class Desulfobacteria; order Desulfobacterales; family Desulfobacteraceae; genus Desulfobacula. The sequence continues at coordinate 79,067 of JAWSVH010000014.1, read as the reverse complement.
ATGAAGACTTATGTTTGTTCAGTATGCGGTTATTCTAAAGATGGAAATCAAGCCCCGGAAACATGCCCTCAATGCGGTGCAGTTCAAAACAAATTCTCTGCCCAGGAAGGTGAACTTGTATGGATGGATGCCCACACAATTGGTGTAGCAAAAGATGTAGACCCAGAAATCCTTCAAGGACTTAGGGATAATTTTATGGGTGAATGCACCGAGGTTGGTATGTACCTTGCCATGAGCCGTCAAGCAGATCGAGAGGGCTACCCGGAAGTTGCCCTGGCATATAAAAGAATCGCATTTGAAGAAGCTGAACATGCATCAAAATTTGCAGAACTTTTAGGTGAAGTCGTCGTTCCAGACACCAAATCAAATCTTACTGCCAGAGTATTGGCAGAGAATGGTGCCTGTGCGGGCAAAAAAAAGATTGCAGTAAAGGCAAAAGAACTTGGGTATGATGCCATCCATGACACGGTCCATGAAATGTGCAAGGACGAAGCTCGTCATGGTTTAGCGTTTCAAGGCCTCTTAAAACGATTTTTCTAACGCCAAGGTGAAATAGCGCCCATGAAAACTCCAATTATCGACATTGGCGCATGCATCCTGTGTGAAATCTGCACAGATCTTGCACCCCATGCTTTTGAAATAAATGATGCGGGATTTGTTGAAGTCCTGAATTTAGATGATTATTCGGATGAAAAAATCCATGAAGCTATAAAAAATTGTCCCAAAGACTGTATCACCTGGGAATAATTTTTATCCCTCTAACACCACCTCCCAGGCGTTAGGGGGATTTTTTTACCCGCTCTCCAAAAAAAACATTGCACATGATACACAAATGTGTCATTTACCAGATCAACGCGAATTAAATAACAACTTTAATTTATTGAGCAGGTAAATAGATATAAAATGACTGACTTGACACAGAGCATCATCGATTCAAACAATCTCAATCTGATTCTTGACAATTTAAAGCTGGGAATCATTGCCCATACCCCGGACAGAATCATCACAGTCTTCAATAAGGAAGCCGAAAGAATCACCGGATATTTAAAAGATGACGTGATCGGCAAAGACTGCCATATCGTTTTCCAGGCTCCTTTTTGTGGAGGGAAATGCTCCTTTTGTGACGGCACACCACAATTTCCCACCAGAGAAAAAGAATACCCGTTAAGCATCGTGACAAAGGACGGTACCACCCGCCAGCTTGAAATGACGGTGAGTGCAATCATATCTTCGGACAATGTATTCAATGGGGTACTTGCCTCTTTTAAAGACATAACTGAATCCTTTGATCTGTCTTTAAAAGCAGAAAACCTGTCTAATTTCGCCGGAATTATTGGCAAAGACAAAACCATGCAGGATATTTTCCGACAAATCAAAGATGTTGCTCTGTATAACTATCCGGTTCACGTTTCCGGAGATACCGGCACGGGAAAAGAACGTGTGGCAAATGCGATTCATGATATCAGCTCTTATGGAAATGGCGCCTTTGTCCCGGTCAACTGTGGAGCGCTTCCGGAAGGTATTGTAGAAAGTGAGTTATTCGGTCATGTCAAAGGTGCTTTTTCAGGAGCCATCAAAGAACGCAAAGGCAGATTTGAACTGGCCCACAAAGGAACCCTGTTTTTAGATGAAATAGCGGAACTCCCTTTAAAGACCCAGGTAAAAATTCTTCGGTTTTTACAGGAAGGTTCCTTTGAAAAAGTGGGTGGAGAAAAAAAAGTCTCTGTGGATGTCCGAATTATCAGTGCCACCAATAAGAATCTTAAAGAAGAAGTTAAAAAAGGGACGTTCAGAGAAGACCTTTTTTACCGGCTTAATGTCATTCCCATCCATCTGCCTCAACTGCAACAACGCAAAAGTGACATTCCCCTCTTGGCTGCCCATTTTTTAAAAGAAGCCGAAAAAGAGAGCATGAATATAATCCCGGAACTTTCTGCCCAAAGTCTGGAGGCCATGCTGGATTACCATTGGCCTGGAAATGTTCGGGAGCTCAAAAATGTGATTCAGTTTTCCGTTGTCCGCTCCAGAGGCAAAAAGATTATGCCATCCGATCTGCCCATAGAACTTACCCAGAATTCGGTGAGAGATTTCATAATAACTCAACAAGAGTCTGAATCCAGGATTTCTGCAACAAAAGGAAAGCTGGATATGGAATCAGTTAAACTTGCCATCAAAAAAACCGGTGGCAACAAATCAAAAGCTGCCAGAGTGCTAGGCGTTGGGCGAGCTACGCTTTATAGGTTTTTAGCCCAAAACGAAACCATAAAGGATTATGCAGACCAAATTTAATATTTTGATTAATCACTTTTAATTGCTTACGCTACAAAGCGATATAACTGCATACCATATCAAGACTCAAAATCAACAACAGTTATATACTCCCCCCATTGACACCCCCCACTCTGTGGTATATATTTTTAAGAATTAGAAGAAGTTATTGACGAACACTCAATCTAAAAAAGAGTTCAAATGGAAAGTAGCAACTTTAAAGATATCAGAGCACGACTGAGCAAAACTCAAAAAGAACTGGCTCAGCTCTTAGGGATCTCCATCAAAGCAGTTCACAGCTATGAACAAGGATGGCGCAAAATTCCCCATCATGTGGAACGGCAATTACTGTTTTTACTCTCCCGGACACTCCTTGATGCCGACAAACCGTCAGAAAAATGTTGGGATATCCTCAACTGTTCTGAAAAAAGACAAAAAAAATGTCCGGCCTGGGAATTCAAAGCCGGTGATCTTTGCTGGTTCATTAATGGGACCAAATGCAGTGGTGAAGCCCACAATACCTGGGAAGATAAAATGGAAGAATGTAAACCCTGCAAAGTTTTTAAAAGTTTTTTCGAATCATAATATTTAGATATAACTTAGTGAAGGAAGGTCAAACCGATGGATGATATATTTCAAAACACTCTGTGCCAGACCGGCCGCGAAAATGCCTCTGAATATAGAAAAGAGCTGCCCAAAGCCATTGAGGCCATTCTAAAGTCCATGGACGACAAACGCTGTTTTGCGCATATTGGGGATGAACCCATTCATTTTTCCACCTCGGTCAAAGCCATGATAGACAAGTTCCGTGAGATCCTTTTCCCTGGCTATTTTTCAAAAGAAAAAATTGACGGTGCCAATATAGTTTTTAGTTTGGGCCAGGGCATCTCACAGCTGTATGATATTTTATCAGAACAAATTATCCATGTATTACGTCATGATTGCCTCAGATATGGTCAAACCTGTTCAGAATGCAAAAGCAGTGGCAACGAAGTCGCATTAAAAGTTCTCCAGGCGATCCCGGCCCTGCGCGTATCCTTAGCAGAAGACATCAAAGGCGCTTACGATGGAGATCCTGCTGCCAAAAGTCATGATGAGGTCATTTTCTCCTACCCTGGCCTTTATGCCATCACTGTGTATAGAATTGCCCACATCATGCATAATCTTAATGTTCCTCAACTGCCCAGGATCATGTCAGAACATGCCCACAGTCTCACCGGGGTTGATATCCATCCAGGTGCACAGATCGGGGAACGGTTCGTGATTGATCACGGCACTGGAATTGTTATTGGCGAAACCAGTATCATTGGCGACAATGTCAGAATCTACCAGAATGTTACCATCGGGGCCCTGTCACTACCCCCCGATGCGGGAGAAAAACTAAGAGGGGCTAAACGCCACCCCACTATTGAAGATGATGTTATCATATATTCCGGGGCCACTATCCTTGGTGGCGAAACCACCATTGGCGCAAGATCGGTTGTTGGCGGAAACGTGTGGCTCACCAGATCCGTACCGGCAGACACAAAAGTGTTTATCGAATCCCCCCGACTGATTTACAAATACCAGGAAAACCAAGAAGAGGAGGCCGCTTATGAATACCAGATCTGATATCACAAAAGCCTGTGGTAATACACCGTTAGTCTATCTTAAAAGTGCCAGCGAAGAAACAGGGGCCAAAATTTACGGAAAATCAGAATTTTTCAATCCAGCCTCCAGTGTCAAAGACCGTATTGGCCTTGCCATGATTGAAGATGCCCTTCAAACCGGAAAGATTACGGCGTCATCCACTATTGTAGAACCCACCAGCGGGAATACGGGCATTGCCCTGGCCTTTGTCGCTCGTGTCAAAAAATTAAAGCTTATTCTCACCATGCCCGAAACCATGAGCATTGAGCGCAGAAAACTGTTAAAACACTTGGGGGCCACCTTAGTACTCACCCCGGGTGCAAAAGGCATGAAAGGTGCCATAGAAGAAGCCAAAAGCATTGTAGAAAAGACACCCGATGCCTTTATGCCCGACCAGTTCTCCAACCCAGCCAACCCCGATATCCACAGGAAAACAACCGCTGTTGAAATATGGGAAGATACCAATGGCGAAGTTGATATTTTTGTAGCAGGTGTTGGTACTGGCGGAACGATCACCGGTGTCTCTGAAGTGCTTAAAAACAAAAAATCTTCTGTCCAGGCAATTGCAGTGGAACCGGCCGATTCCCCGGTCATCTCCGGCGGAAAACCCGGGCCCCATAAAATCCAGGGCATTGGTGCAGGGTTTATCCCTGAAAATCTCAACACAGATATTCTGGATGAAACCATCACTGTTAAAAATGAGGAAGCATTCCAAGGCGCAAAGGACCTATCCATAGATGAAGGAATCTTGTGCGGTATTTCATCCGGCGCTGCTTTCCATGCGGCAAAAGTCATTGGCAGCCGACCGGAAAACAAAGGCAAAACCATTGTCTTTATCATTTGTGATACTGGAGAAAGGTATTTAAGTACGGATTTGTTTAAAAATGATTAGAAATTTTTTGATATAATTTTTAAAATATAATCTAAGGTTACCCCGTCATTATCGTTCCGAGCGGGTAATCTTGAGCCCGCTCAGAATGGGCACTTTGATGAAATCAAAGTGCCCATATTCGCTCCCCACAAGGCAACCCGCCCTTCACTAAAAAATCGGATACCCCAAAAGGCTTACCTCTTCCAGCCAAATACCCCCTCAAAATATAAATTTAATTTTCATTCATTCCTAGGGGTTTTTACCGATTGACAACCCTACAATTCTGTGAAACGGTTGAGCCCAAAATTACTACTTTTTTAATTTTTCACTTGCTTAAGGAGAAAAAATGAAATCATTATTTAAAGCATCCCTAATCGCCCTGGCATTTTTATTTTTCACATCATCAATCGGCTTTACGGCTGCACCCTACAATACCTTTAAGACAGTTATATATACTGGTACCGGAAGCGAACAATCTATTACTGGTCTCGGATTCCAACCTGATTTTGTTTGGATTAAAAATCGAAATAATATATATGATCACTATCAGTTTGACTCTGTAAGAGGCGCAACCAAGGGAATATTCAGCAATCTTACTAATTCAGAATATGATTACGCAGGAGTGTCACATGTTGCGTCATTAGATGAAGATGGATTCACTATAAATGGAAGTAGCTCAGGTTCAAATAACCCTGGAACAAGCTATGTTGCGTGGTGTTGGAAAGCAGGGGATGAAATAGTTTCAAATACTGATGGCAGCATCACATCAACTGTCTCCGCCAATCCTGATGCTGGATTTAGCATTGTAAAATATGCAGGAAATGGGGTCTCGGGAGCGACAATAGGTCATGGTCTTGGGGAAAAGCCATCTATTATCTTTTACAAAAACTTAACATCAACTGGAACTGTCTGGCGAGTATATAGTTCTTTAATCGGTGCGACTCAAGCACTAACTCTGAATGCGACAAATACTTCAAATGCAACAAATGATTTTAACAATACTGAACCAACTCAAACCGTACTTAGTGTCGGTCAATACGCAGAAACAAACCGTAATTATGGATCAGGAGAAAATTATATTGCATATTGCTGGGCAGAAGTCCCAGGTGTAAGTTCTTTCGGTTCATATCCTGGTGATGGAATAGATGGTAATGGTCCCGTTGTGAACTGTGGGTTTCAAGTTGCATATCTTATGTATAAACGGACTGATGCTGCTGGAAGTTGGCATATATTAGACAATAAACGAGACACAGACAACCCTATTTCAGCAGCGGTATATGCAGATTTACCTAATGTAGAATATAGTGGAGCAACAGAACATGTTGATTTTACAGCAACTGGATTCCAGATAAAGACCGTTGGTGCAGGGGAAGCAAATGCATCCGGTGGCACATACATCTACATGGCCTTCAGTGAAGCTGATGTTGTTCCATCTCCACCAGAAATAGTCTCTTTCACAGCAAATAAAGACGAATATGACCCTGATACAGGTGAGCCTGTAATTTTGACATGGAACGTTACCAATGCCGATGCAGGATCAATATCAATATCTCCTGGCTTTACTGACTTGCCACCAGAAGGATCTGTAGAAGTATACCCATCATCAATGACCAATTATGTTCTTTCTGCGACTGGATTAGGAACTACTGTTACCCAAGAGCTACAAATAAATGTTGCCAGTGGATACAAATTCACTGGTGATTTTACTGTAGACGGAAAGATTGGTGTAGGTGTTCTCGAGCCGATTTACACACTTGAGGTTAACGGGACCATCAAAGCCAAAGAAATAATAGTCACCATGGACGGGTGGGCGGATTATGTGTTTGACGATAAGTATAACCTTCGATCCTTAGATGAGGTTGAGAAATTTATCAAAAAAAACAAGCACCTTCCAGAAATGAAACCAGGAAATACTATTGAACAAGATGGCCTTTCTGTGAATGAAGTACTTAAAATTCAGCAACAAAAAATTGAAGAACTAACCTTATATATGATTGCTTTAAAAAAAGAGAATGAGAGTTTAAAAATCAAAACTGAAAACAAACAATTAATAAATCGGATTTCATTGATTGAACAAGCACTTTCAAAAATAAAACATTGATTGGCCAAGGAATAATATTATGAATTTCAAAATAAATTTAATCTTTGTGACTTATTTGATAATACTCTCATTCACAAGTTTTGATGCATTTTCAGCAGAATTGGAAAGCGGCCCATATATTTCCAATCCAACACTTGAATCATCAGACACTATAAGCATTGGCAAAGAAGTGCTTTTTGGGGCGACTCAATCAATTGTACTCAAACCTGGGTTTACAGTTAGCTCCGGAGCTTTTTTTAAAGCTAAAATTGGAGACTTCGCCGGCTTAACTTTAGAAACCAACACAGACAATGACGGCTACGCTGATTGGTGGGAGTTATTATACTACAATGACCTGACGACTATGCCTGATATTACTCCTCCGGTTATTACACTTATTGGAGATAGCACAATAACCATAGCACGTCTTGATCCATATAATGATCAGGGCGCAACTGCCATTGATAACATTGACGGTGATTTAACTGCCGCAATAATTTTTAATGACCTGGTAGATACCAGTCAAGCTGACACCTATATTGTGAGTTATGATGTCTCAGACTTAAGTGGCAATCAGGCACAAACCGTTAATAGAACCGTGGTCGTTGCACCAAACTTTTGCGATATCGAAACCATTCCACCAGTTATCACGCTTAATGGGGATACTCCCGTAATTATCACACTTGGAGAATTATACAATGAGCAGGGTGCAACTGCCATTGATAATTGCGACGGTGATTTAACTGGCGCAATTATTGTTAATGGCTCGGTAGATACCAGTCAAGCAGGCGCCTATACACTTGCCTATAATGCAACCGACTCAAAAGGCAATATAGCATCTCCGGTATACAGGACAGTGATTGTAGGCTGCCAAGATGTGATTAATATCGAGACAATATACAATTATGATGATGGCGGAAGAATTGAACGTATTGAAAAAACCGTTTATTAAAGCAGTCTTAGAAAATCCAATAATGTTTAGGAGACAGATTACATGAAAGTTTCTGTATATTTGAGATCAATTCAGATCACCCTCGTTTTGATAGCTATTTGTTTTTTGTTGACAAATGCGGCTTTCGGCATAGATGAATATGATCCAGAAATAATGCTTCAAGTTCCACATAAAAATATTCTTAATAATGAATCCTTGCCTGGGACTGCAGGTAATACAGGCGCATTGTCATTCAGCATTCCTATAAAAGTTCCACCAGGACAAGGGGGATTACAGCCTGAATTATCTTTGACATATAACAGCAATAGTAGACAAAAAAATTGGCTTGGTGTTGGTTGGAGCCTTGACATGGGTTTTATTCAAAGGTCTTCAAAAAAGCCGATTAAATTTAATTATGAAGATTCTTTTGCTTATAATGGGACCGTTGATCTGGTCAAGATGCCTGGATTTTTTAATCAACAAGATTATTACAGTGCCAGAGTTGAAGGAGAATTTTCAAAGTTTCAGTATAATGGTGAAAATTCGGGTTGGGTTGTTCATAAAGCAGATGGGGAAAAATATTATTATGGGACAAATCCTGCATCACAGATAGAGTTTCCACGAGACTTCTGGAGCAGTAATGCAGTTTATAAATGGCTTTTAGATAAAATCGAAGACGCCAACGGCAATACGATTACTATTACATATACTAACGATTATATCAACAATGGAGAGCGCTACCTTGAACAAATCAGCTATGCCCCATCCGGCTCTCGAATTGATTTTATAACTGAATCACGAACGCAATCTTCCAATGATACTTACCCTGTATTCAATAATTATAAAGAGTTCAACTATGCAGAATTATTAAAAGAAATAAGAGTATATGGCAGTGGTGCTCAAGCATACAAATATCTGTTTAATTATGAAGAAGGACATTATGGCAGATCCATGTTGACCAATGTAAAAGAGTATGGCTCTGATTTTGTGAACACTGTTTTTCCAGAGACAAGATTTGAATACGAGCCTGGTGTCCCTTTCAGTTTTGAACCAACCAAAATATCAAACAACATCAGCATTAGGAACGTTAATGGTAGAACACATTTTGGAGATGTAAATGGTGATGGGTTTACAGATATGCTCAAAATTGAAGATTTTAACGCCTACATCTATTTGGGTAATAACAGTGGTAACTTTGGCTCACCAATTGTAACACCTTTGGGTATTTTTACCATGATTGGATACACCCATTTGAGTGATGTCAATGGCGATGGCCGATCAGATCTCATAATTAATCGCTATTATATGGGTTCGTCTATGAGGGTATATTTAGCCAGTTCTACCCAGGAAGGAACTTTCAACTATTCCGGGGCGAACGAAAGGATATATAGCAGTGCTAGTGGGATCAAAATGGTGGATGCAAATGGGGATGGGTTACCCGATTTGGTCGAACTTAACGGTTCTGGTTTTGGATCAATCGATGTCCATATTTCAGATGGCTCAGGTGATTTCGAGCTGACCATCATTACAACAACTGTCGATGAAGGAGGTTTTTCTTCAAACAATAGCTTTATGTCAGATTGTAATGGCGATGGCCTGGCAGATGTAATCATCTTTTCTGGTGCTCAGGCAACAGTATATCTGGCCAACGGCAATGGCACCTATGGAGTAGAAAATGCTGGTTCATGCAACATTGGAAACATAAACACACCTTGTAACGCTGGCGTTGAAACTACTCTGGACGCTATACCATTGGCTGGCCTTGTTCATTTTGCCGATGTTAATGGAGACAGCTTTTCAGATATAGTTTTCGCTCCTCTCTATATATTCGTACCTGACCATGAGCGAAAAACGTTAACTTATTTTTCTGATGGCAAAGGGGGATTTGTAAAAGCTGCCGAAGAAGCCTTTACCACCGAGATCTATGCCCAGAAAGGTTATATGGCAGTTGATGACATAAACGGGGATGGGCTGGCAGATCTTGTAAAAAAAGGTAGAAATTATCCTTACCCGATTCATTACTATATTGGCAACGGGAATGGTGGTTATACACATACCGGGTCATTCAGTGCTATCGATGATGGTTTTTTATATCTTACGGATGTTAATGGAGATAAGCTAGCTGATGTTTTAACCATTGAGAAAAATGCATATACTGTAGGCGCACACCTGGCCAAAACAATGTCTCCTTCTCAGATCCCCCCGGATCTGCTGGTGAACATCGATAATGGCTATGGGGTATCTTCCACCATAAACTATAAGCTTTCAAACAGATACCCTCTTGCCCAAAAACCATCAGGGTCATATCCCAATACCCACCTGCCCTTTATTACCAAATTTGTTAACTCCATTGTTGTAAATGATGGCATTGGAAATACCTCAATAACAACAAACTATGATTATTTTGGAGCGCGTTTCAATTCTAAAGAAAAAGAATTTTTTGGGCTTGAACGCATTGTTCAAACAAACCCCAATAACACTACTTGGGCGGCTACTTATAACGTTGATAATTACTATTTAAAAGGGCTTTTATCAACTTCAACCTACGCCGACAACCTGAGTTCTGATAGAAACGAAACAGTATATGACTGGGATGAAAGTGTCATATTAAATGATGTTCAAGACAATGCCCAAAAAGAGGTGGTGTGGGTCAGATCAAACACGGTTAACAGTAACATTATAAGCGGCGGAACTAGTGTCACATCGAATCTTACCAACGGTTATTTATATAATTCTTCCGGTTTTGGATACACCAGTAGCATAACTAAGTCAGGCACTGGCGCCTCCAGTCATATAGAAACCAACACATATGCAAATCAGAGCATGTGGAACTGGCAGTTAACTAACAATAGTATTCAACAGGGCGGAACCACGGCAAGACAAAATACCTTTACTTATGATGGAGCTGGTAATTTAAAAGTAGAAACCCATGCAAATAACATTGGCGCTAATGCAGTCATTCTAAGGAATTTTGATGGTTACGGCAATGTCATATCTGAAACAGATCCAAACAGTAATACCACTATATTAACTTATCAAAGCGGAACACACCTATCCTCTAAAAGTTTTGGAGGTTTGACCACCACCTATTCTAACTTTAATCAATTTGGGCAGCCCAGACAGGTCCGTGATGAGAATAGTAACGACACTGTATTCACGTATGATGGATACGGTCGTATTACAAAAGAAGATTACCCCGGAGCAGGTTATAAAGATATTGTGTATAATGACACTGCCCGGCCACGCTACACAATTAACAGAGTATATGATGGAAGCGGAACCCTTGCAGACACGTACGCATATCGAGATGGTTTAGATCGCCCGCTTCAGACAACCCAGCGCGGTCTTGCTGGGGAGAATATCACCGCAGTAAACGCTTACGATGGTGCCGGTCGTAAATGGAATACAACAGGGCCTTTTTTCACCTCTAATTTCGCTTATCCCGCCTCTTCCCCATCTGACGCACCTTTTAATAAAATTACAAGTTTTGATTTTCTTGATCGCCCCAAAACCATCCAAACACCACATGATGATGGCAGTATAGCAAATACTATCATCAGTTATCCTGGTTTTAACCGAATCATCAGAGACCCGGATGGCCACCCCACCACAGAAGGACGGGACTTTTTAGGGCGTATTCAAACCATTACAGAAGCCAATGGTGTTTCAACCTCTTACGATTACAATGCTGCCGGAGATTTAACACAAGTCACAGGGCCATTAAATAACAGCATTGTCCTCACCCGAAACTGGCTTGGACAAATCACTCAGCAAAATGACCCGGATCTGGGTGTTCAAAACTATACATACAAACCCAATGGTGAGATAGAAACCCAGGAAGATGTTAAAGAGCAGAAAATTACGTATGGTTATGATAATCTAAATCGTCTGACATCTAAAACATTTACGGCTACTGGTTCTACGGTACCGATAGAGCCTCCAGTCGTCTTAACCTATGATGCTGCAGTAAATGGCGCAGGAAAGCTCTATTCAGTCACAAAAGACGGCGTCATTATCATTCATGCTGCATATACTGAGACAGGACAACTCGAAGAGAAGAAAATCCGTATAGATGGGCAGGACTATACTACTAATTACACGTATAATCCTGCAGGAAGTTTAGATGGAATTGTTTATCCGGATCTGTATTCTGTTGATTATACATTTCACCCCGGGACAGCTTTGATTGCTTCTATAACAGCAACCAATCCGGATATCAATGTAACGATCCCCTCACATAGTGCCTTTGGGAAAATCAAACGGATACAATATCCTGGCTTTGCAAGTACATTCAATTATTTTAACAGAACCGGGCGTTTGAATTCTGTCTTAATCCCGAACTTGATGGAGTTTGATTATAATTACAGCTATGCCGGAGATGTTTTAACCAAATATGATGATATCCGGAATTTAAGCTATGTATATGACTATGATAACTTGCATAGACTGACAGAAGAGAGTGCGGTTGGTCCATTTTCCGGACAGGAAAATAGAACAATAGACATGTATTATGAAAGTGCTGCACCCCATGCTGCAAATCGTGTAAGCACAACTCAAGGGAAGCGAACAAATATTTATGACCCCAATGGAAACCTTACCACAGGATATGATTTTAAAACACCTGGGCTGTTTCCGGAAAGACGCATCTCCTATAATACTGAAAACATGCCCACAACAATTGCCTATGAACCTGAAGGCGGCGCCATTGTTTCTGTAAATTATACGTACGATGGCAATGGTCAGCGGGTTAAAAAGCAAGCCGGTTCGGATGTTGTAAAATACATTGACACTATTTACGAGATACGAAATGAACAGCCAACCAAGTTTATTTTTGCAGGTAATCTACGTATAGCAAAGATAAAAGGCAGTGATGTTCAGTACTATCATAAAGATCATCTTGGCAGTTCTTCAGTCATGTCTGATGAGAACGGCATATTGGCTGAATCAATTGCATATGAACCCTATGGATCACAACGCAAATTATTCTGCGCCCAGGAACAAAGTGATACAAATTACACTTTCACCGATCAGGAATGGGATGCGGAAACCGGACTTTACAATTATGATGCAAGGCTTTATGATCCGATATTGGGACGGTTCATTAGTGCAGATAGTATTGTTCCGAACTGGCATGATCCCCAACTTTTGGATCGGTATGCTTATGTGAGGAACAATCCGGTTAAGTATGTTGATCCTGATGGGCATTTTTTAGGACTTGCTGTTGTTGGATCTTTAGCCATATGGGGTGTTTTAGAACATTTTATTAACCCTAACGAGGCCGCTGCCCCCACAAACACACAAGATCAACAAAATGCAAAGAAGAGTACAAGTGGTCTTGGAAATGCTGTGACAGCAAGCACTATGGGCGTATCTGTTACAGGGGTATTAATTAAAGGGGGCATAAAAAAGGGGCTTATTCAGTTAGGTAAAGAGGTCGTTGAGGAAACGACTGGGGTGTCGACTAATGTTGTTTCAAAGAAAGTCGATAAGTGGAGTAGATTACCAAAAAGTATTCAAGATCAAATGACCTTAGATGCCGCAAAAAAAGGTGCTGGAAAGGAAATTATAAAAAATCTTGGGAACCCCAAATTTAAGGGCATGAGCAAATGGGAATATAAAGTCAAGTCATCAAATGGAAAAGATTCTGTTGTTCATTATGTCAAAGATCCAAAAACAAGAAAACGAGTAGACTTCAAGTTCAAAAAACATAGCAAAGACTGATAGATAGGAGAATAATTAAATACTATAAGTAGTAGATATTTCATATAATCGAGGTCGGGTAAGATGAAGATAGTATGCAAAATTGACAGGTTATCAATGGTTAAAAATAGAGGCATTGCTAAGCGACTAAGGCAAAGCATAAGTTTATCAGATGATGATGAATTGGGGATAAATATTGGCCAAGAATACATGGTTTATGGAATCGTTTTTTGGGACAATGCCCCTTGGTTTTATATCTGTGAAAATGATGAGGATGATTATCCTACACCATCTCCCGCAGATTTATTTGATATTGTCGATCACCGTATTCCCACAGATTGGCAACTTAGTTTTAGGTGTATTAATGGAATATCAGAATCGGAACTCGTTTTTTCTGAATGGGCAAATGATCCGATATTTTATGAAAAATTAGTTGACGGTTCCAAAAGAGAGCTTGATATCTTTCTTAAATACAAAACCAATGTTAGTCGGGTCGGACCGTAGTATTGGGGGACACCATACCTATTTATTGACAAGACAACAAAAGAAGAGGGGTCACCCATTAAAGGGCAGGTCAAGAGAAAAAACACCTCCCCCTAAAGAAAAACTTCCATTTTTGGGTATAATTGCACATTTAGGGAAAATCTGTCATAGGGGGTTTTTGCCCAAACCCCCGAAATGTCCGGTAGAGATCTTTCTGTTAATTCAAAAAGTTTGTGATAACTTCCTCCCGAATTCGGGGGACACCATACCTATTTATTGACAAGGTAATAATAACATTCTAATAGTGAGTATGCCACGGATAGCAAGGGTATAGAAAGGGCCAAGCCTGCCCTTGACTCGAATTTATCAAAACATTTGACAAGCGCACCAATTTTGGTACACTTATAGCCATGGATTTAGATAATCTAAAATTAAAAGTTCATTTTTACAAGACCAGTGCAGGAACGGAACCTGTTAGAAAATGGCTGAAATCATTATCTCAGATGCAAAAGAAAGTCTTAGGAGAAGATATTAAAACGGTTCAGTTCGGATGGCCCATTGGCATGCCTTTGGTTGAAAAATTAAAGCCGTTCCTATGGGAAATAAGGTCCAAGATTCCAAATGGAATAGCCAGAGTTTTATTCACTGTTGACGGGAATACGATGATCCTATTACACGGGTTTATTAAAAAATCGCAGAAAATTCCTAAAAATGAACTTAAAACAGCTCTTTCCCGGTTAAAAGAATATCAGGAGGATTAAGGATGAAAGACAAGCATATTGGAAGTAATTTTGATGATTTCCTTCGAGAGGAAGGTTTGTTTGCAGAAGCGGAAGCAGCGGCTCTAAAACGTATACTTGCTTATCAGATTAAGCAGGAGATGGAATTACGTAACATTTCAAAAACAGCTTTGGCTAAAATGATGAAGACAAGCCGATCTTCAGTTGATAGGTTGCTTGATCCTAAAAATTCTTCAATAACACTACTAACGCTGGAAAATGTCGCAGTAGCCCTTGGAAAAAAACTTAAACTTCAATTTGCATAATTCGGAATTCGCGGAATTCGCGGAATTCAGGGGACACCATCAAATTCAGGGGACACCATACCTATTTATTGACAAGACAACAATAACATTCTAATAGTGAGTATGCCACGAATAGCAAGGGTAGTGGCCCCGGGAATGCCACATCATATCACACAGAGAGGGAACAGGCGGTTACAGACCTTCTTTTCTGATCAAGATTATTGTGCGTATATTGATCTAATGAAAGAATGGTGCGACACATATGGTGTGGAAATCTGGTCCTATTGTTTGATGCCCAACCATGTCCATTTAATTGCTGTTCCATCAACCAAAGAGTCACTTAAGGCAGCCATTGGAGAAGCTCATCGTAGATATTCCAGAATGATAAATTTCCGTGAAAAATGGAAAGGACATTTATGGCAAGGGCGCTTTGCATCATATGTTCTGGATGAAGCCCATTTGCTGGCATGTGCCCGTTATATTGAAATGAACCCTGTAAAAGCCAAGCTTGTAAAAGACCCGACACACTGGCAATGGAGCAGTGCTAAGTCACACATGACCGGGAGTAAAGACAAACTTGCCAATAGCCAAGCTTTAAATCAATTGATTAAGAAAGGCTGGCGTGAGTTCTTATCAACAGATATTTCACCTGAAATGCAAAATCGACTACAGATGCATGAGAGGACAGGTCGCCCATTGGGGGATGTCCAATTCATAGAAACATTGGAGAAATCTTTAGGGTTGCAACTGAAACCCAAAAAACCGGGTAGGAAACCCAAAAAATAGGGTTGAGAAAAGCTTAATAGTATGGCGTCCTCCGATTCATCCAGCATTTAATTTGAAGCCAAAGAGCCGTTCAAATATTTATGTACAAGACTTGAAATAAGTGTTTGATAAGGTATGCCTTCTTCAATGGCCTTAATCTGGATTTGGTAATAATCCTTTTGAGTGAGGCGAAGATTTATTCGTTTGTCTTTTTTCAAGATGTTTCGGGCTGCAGCAACTGCTTTTTCTTTTTCCTGGTTTATCTTTTTAACGGGCTGCCATTCATCATTGTCGATTGACTCCATTAAGTCTTTCTCTTCTTGATCAATTGGCCTAAAAGCCTTTTTACTTATATTTGTCATCATTCCCCCTTTAAACCGTATTTTTTTGTATATTTACGACTTGGAAAGGCTGTTTTAAGAAATATTTCTTTATCATTTTCTACGAACGGCACAATAAAAGCATAGTTTTCAATTTCAAGAATATAAATTTTTTGATTAACCCGTCCTGGATTTTCCTCGATTCCGATAATGCACCCTGCTTCAATCAAGAAAGCTATTTCTTCAAAAGTAATCCCTCGCTCACGCTTTAAAATTTTATTTTTTTCAGGATCCCAATTCAAATATTTCATAATTTTAATATAATTTCATGTCTGCCTTTTGTCAACAGGCAAAAAGTTGACCCCGCAACCTGAACAAATTATTTCAATAGCCTGCACGTACTATAGTGTAACTCGTGAAAGCTTATATCAATCCCAGCGGGGACAGTTTAATGAGCCGCGCAATGTTACTCTTTTTTTGATTCGCCAACAATCTGAAGTCGCATTACAATGGAGTCAAGAATAAGAACTCCATTGTCATTTAATATAAAGTCATCAGGGGAAGTAATTTTAGAAAACCTGCGGAAAATCAAGTCAAGGGGGCATTATCACTTGCTTGTCCAGACACCTCAGGCCACTATTTTCCGGGGCATGCGCCATATCAACGGGGAATACTGCAGGAATTGAACAAAGGGTCAAGTAAGCCTCATTTTTTTTAGCCTGGGATCAAAATCTAATGGAATTGGTTTGCCGATCTTTATTTTATCAAAATCAGGATGATTAATATTGATCAAATAATTATTTCCATCCGGCATAATCACACTTGGAACTTTCAAAATCAAACTTTGCATTTCTTTTGCCCATTGATCCCCAATGGATTGAGATATTTTAGATACTGGTCTATCGGCCCACCCTTCTTTTACTTGGGCATCTAAAACCAAATCCGAATTAAACACTACCCGAAGATAAGAATATTCTTTTAATAAATCGTATGATGGCAGATGTACAAAGATCTCAAGAGAACATAAGGCTAAAGATTCAGAAGTGTAAACCATTGGAACCCCTTTGCTGTTCCATCGGCCACCAAACCGTTTAGCCCCTTCACCGTCAAATGCTGAATTAACGTGTGTTCCTTTGAGCAAACGATAGGTAATGATTTCCATTAAGAAAACACCCCGTGCTCAATCTGGCCTAACAGGTTTTCAACTTCCCTGGCTCCTACTTCGGTTCTTGCAAACTCAAGAGGGGAAACATCGCCCAACCCATACGCCTTTTCCTTAAGCCATTTTCTGGTAAGTTCAAGACTCCCAAAAACATCAAGAGCTTTTTCAAAAAGTCTTTGAACCCGGTACAAGCGTTCTGATTCTTCAAAAGAAAATCTTCCTTTTTTCTTTCTGATTGCAAGGGTGCTTTTGGGAACTCTGATAAATTGAGCTAGCTCTTTATCTGGCAAGTTTAATTCGTTACGAATTTTGGTAAAGGTTGAAACAGGCAAACCTTTTTCAATTATTTGGATCACTTGGGGGATGCTTAATTGTGATTCTTTTAACAATGGTGCAGCCATTTTTAAAACCTCCCTAAAAGTCTATAATTGTATTTATAATGGTCTAAGAATAGACTTTTGTCAATTATTTTTTGAGACTGTGATCAGAAAAACAACACAGGCAAAGGGATCACCCATTAAAGATGGGGTGAAGCGAAAAACCAGAGATCGATTTAATCATCGACGGCTACTTTAGCTATATTCCCGAACGGGAATATTTCAAGATACATAGGCCAAAAACCCATAATTATGCCCGTTCGGGCATAATTCCCCTTGTAATTCCAAAACACGAGTGTTATATTCCCGATCGGGAATAACATATTCAAGGGGGTTTCGACATGGATAGCAAAACAATTGGTGAACTTATAAAAGAAACCAGAAAAAAGCAAAAGTTCACCCAGGCAGAAGCAGCCGCTTACTTGGGTATCGGCACACGCTTTCTGTCTGATCTGGAAAATGGCAAACCAACTATTCAATTGGAAAAAGCCCTTCGGGTTTTAAATGGCATCGGATTAAACGTTTTAATTATCCCCAAATCAAACTACCCGCTTAACCGATATATCGAGGATCATCTGAATGAAAAATAAACTATCGGTATTGGTTAATTTTAAAAAAGCCGGGGAATTATGGCTGGATGCCCAAGACAGATTTTTTTTCCAATATAGTAACTCATGGCTAAACTATCCAGACAAACAGCGCTTGTCAATTTCTCTACCATTACAATCAACTCCTTTTGAGAATGATGCAGCTTATCCATATTTTACAAACCTGCTGCCCGAAGGAAAAATTCTATCTGTTTTATCCAGAAAACTTGGCATTTCTGACAATGACTATTTTGGGCTGCTCAGGACTATTGGAGGGGATTGTGCCGGAGCGGTTTCATTATATCCAGAGAGCAAAATTCCAACACAAAACCAGAAAAAGACGTACGAACCATTAACACAAAAACATTTACTCAAAAAACTAACCGATTTAAAGACCAACCCTTTTCTGGCAATCGAAGAAAGAAGGCTCTCTTTAGCAGGAGCCCAGGAAAAACTGCCGGTATTCATAAAAGATGGCCAGGTTCTATTACCGGTTGATGGTGCACCATCCTCTCATATCATAAAAACTCCAATTGAAGGTCTGCAAGGGACTGTAACCAATGAAGCATATTGTATGATGTTAGCCAAAAAGATGGGGTTAGATGTTCCAGACGTTCATATCCAACGGATCGGGGGATTATCGGTATTTGTAGTTGCTCGCTATGACCGCA
Organism: Desulfobacula sp.; assembly: GCA_033852015.1. Lineage (GTDB taxonomy): Bacteria > Desulfobacterota > Desulfobacteria > Desulfobacterales > Desulfobacteraceae > Desulfobacula. Next base: position 60,199 of record JAWSVH010000014.1, on the reverse strand, counting down.
CATTAAAAAATGATCAAATTACCCGTTTGATTCAAGAAGATTTTTGCCAAGCCCTGAAAATTAATTGTACCCGAAAATATGAGCCAAATCTAAAAGACTGCTTCCAACTTATAAGACAAGAATGTGCCGATTCCATAAGTGACTCAAGAAAATTGCTGCGCTTATTTATTTTTAATGGTCTGATTGGCAATGCCGACGGGCATGCTAAAAACATTTCTTTAATTCATGATAAAAATGGTACTCACCTGGCGCCCTTTTATGATTTGCTGTCTACCCTAATTTACCGGGATTTTTCAAAGAAAATGCCCGGTAAAATTGCAAATAAAAAAAGAGAATTTCTCCATCTTAAACAAAAGCATTTTCAATCCCTGGGGGAAGAAATCAGTCTACCGCCAAAGCTTATTATAGCAACAGCCATTGATATGTCCAAAAAGATTATCAGTGTATCAAAAGAGGCCAATGACGAGTTCAAATCTTTATACAAAAGCGTTTCAATTGTTGATAAGATCAATAAAATTATAGAAAACAATTCCAGACAAATAATCAATGAACTTTCTGTTTAATAGAGGCCAAATCAAACACCTTGGATATATTGCAGAACAAGCCTGGGGTCGCCCATTAAAGAGTAGGTCTTGAAAAAGAAGGGCAAATCATTGAATCTTGCTTCTTTGTGATGTGCTTTTCCCCGTGTCCAGAGGAATTTCAGATAGCGTAATTCAGTGAACGGAAATCGACTTCGCCGGAATAATTAAGTAGCTATTGTTCTGCTTTTAGGTCAGATATTATCATGCCAACCGTTTGGGCAAGTTTTGGGATATCTTCTTTGCAGGTATTGAAGATTTCTTCCGCATCAATATTGAAATAGTCATGAACAACGATATTTCTCATCCCTTTTATCTCCCCCCAAGGTATGTCAGGATATTTTTTAAAAAGGGATTGATCGGTTAAATCAGAAACTGCTTTGGTATTTTGAATTCTCATCTGGAGTTTTTTAAACAGATCAAAAAGAATTTCATGATCATACATAAATGACATCCTTTAAAATCCGATCTTTCAAAAGAGGATTCAAATCCTCTCGATATGAAACGACATCAACAGGCATCCCAAGAAAATTTTCCAGACTCATTTTTAAACCAATCCGGTTTAAAAGGTTCCGTTTTTTGAGTTCGACAACAATATCAACATCACTGTCTTTACTCTGAGTTCCTCTGGCAACCGAACCAAAAAGACCCATTTTAACAATACCAAATTGGTCTGCTTGTTTTTTCTTGTATTTTTTTAATAAAAAAAGGATATTTTCTTTGTTTGCCATCTCTATCATCCATCCGTTATTGAAATATTTGGTATATATGTTCTCAATTATCAAGCATTTCAAAGCATTCGTCAAGCGCTCAAAAAACATGCATCATTTATAAAATCAACCCTATCGGTAATATTCTGAATACATTTCACGACTAAGCACTATATATTCCCGATCAGGGAGATTCCAATACAAACAGGAGAACATGAAGACAAAACCAAGCTTTCTCTTTTGCGTTTTACATTACCATCTGGTTTTGCAGCCACAAAGCCCATTTGTCAATGCCCTCACCGGTCCGGCAGGAGACTTCAAAGATCTGAATATCCGGGTTAAGTTTCAATACCCGTTCTCGGCATTTTGCCACATCAAAATCAGACAGTTCAAGATAATCCATCTTATTGATCACCAGGGCATGGCACACAGAAAACATCAAAGGATATTTCAAGGGTTTGTCATCCCCTTCAGGAACACTTAAAATCATGGCATTTTTAGTGGCACCGGTTTCAAATTCGGCCGGGCACACCAAGTTGCCGACATTTTCTAAAATCACCAGATCCAGGTTCTTGGTATCCATGGCATCCAGGCCCTCTTTTACCATCGTCGCATCCATATGGCAAAACCCGCCGGTACGAATCTGTATCGCTTCAACGCCTTCTTTTGCAACGGTTTGAGCATCCACCATGGAGTCAATATCTGCCTCCATGACCCCGATACGCATTTTTTCTTTCAGTGCCCTGATGGTCTGAACCACCAGACTGGTCTTACCTGCGCCAGGCGACGCCATCAGATTGAGCAAAAAGGTGTCTTCTTTACGAAGATCATCCTGTAATTTTATAGCAAGGGCATCATTTTCCGCTAGAATACCCTCCTTTACTTCAATTAGTTTTATCTGTTCACTCATATTGCCTCCAAATTTTTGATAAGATATTCCCGCCCGGAGATCATTGTACTTTTTTGACCATTGCATCCCGGGCAAACCGGAGACTTATCTTCTTTGATATCCACCGTAAAAGACATCCCGCAGTCAGAACACTTCATCACCACAGGAATTCTTTCTATTTTTAGTTGGGCACCTTCAGCAATGCTGTCCTTAGCCAGATGATCAAAATACTGTTGCATCCATTTGTCCTCCAGATCACTCAACTCTCCAACCTGGAGGTGGACAGCAATCACCTGTTTTACATCATTTTCCACCGCATGTTTAAGCACCACTTTTAAAATGCTATTGATTACCGGCAGTTCATGCATGGTAACATCCTTTTACACTTTAATTTTTCATTTATGCATACTTGCTATAATCCAACCCACGTATTTTACTTCTGCGGCGGTACCAATCCTCATCATCCACTGGTGGCAAAATGATATCTTCAGCATTTTTACGGATCAAAGTGATGGCATCTGAGGGACAAGTTGAAACGCAAAGCCCGCAGCCGATGCATTTATCTTGAATAATAGTATATGCGTCATCTGTTTCTTCAATGGCATGCACCTGGCAACGCTCATCTGCACAGACACCACAACTGATACATTCCTCCTCATTAATTGTCGCATAATAATTGGAATTTACTGCCTTTGCACCATTGTAATTATTCACCGCTCTTAGGACACCACAACAACAACTACAGCAGTTGCATATAAAAATATGACCATTTTCAACATTACTGGTCATATGTACCAATCCAGCCTCCTCACTCATTTTCAGGACATCATAAGCTTCTTGTTTGGTAATTGGCCGGGCGCCGCCCATCGGGTCATCCTCTTTAAAGAAATCAGGAATCGGGGCAATGGCCAGACACACTTCCATGGGCCGGTCACAAGGTTCGTCCAAAAGCTCATGTTCTTTTTTACACACGCAATCGTTTATGCCAAAGGAGACTCCATTTTCAATAATTTTAGATACCTGTTCGAACGGTAAAGTGACTTCATTGCTACTGATCTCTTCTTCGATGGGAACCACATTCATCATCTGCACCTGGGTTCCAAAAAACTGGGGGGCGAATGTTTTTTCGTACTCCTTACACAACAGGGCAAGTTCTTTGGTCATATGTTTTAACTGAAATTCAAAAATACCAAAAACCCAAGGATACATTCTGTAAACACAGACTTCACCAAAATCGATACCGAAAATCTGTCCTTTTTTCCACATCAGTTTTAAGTGGTCATCCAAACCTTCAACAGAGCGCCCGGTTCTTTCGGCAATCTGTTCTGGTGTTTCAAAACTCAACCGCAAATCGCAAAACAATTGTGCGTCCTCAGGTGAAAAAATCATCTTCAACAATTTTATTTCAACACCGGTTTCAGATGCTGGGAATCCATTGGGAAGCGTATCCAATACATTTGCCAGTTCTTTATATACATCCTCGCTCATCTGTTTCTCCATAATTTTGTATTATTATAGGTTGTATTTCTATGTCTTATATCTATCTCTTATTTCCAGGAAATATTAGCCGCTTTTCTTTCCGGCACCCGGTGATATTTAAATTTGGGGTATCCCAAAATCATGGGGTAAAAATGAGTATGGGATTTGGACAGGCCGACTGCTTCCTGCAATGGTGCTGAATGTTTTAATGCCTGGAAGATAAGCCCCATCCAGCAGGTCCCCATACCTTTTGAGACCGCAGCAAGCTCAAAATATGACAGAGCAAGGCTCAAATCCACCATTCCATTCGGATATTGACCCGGAGCTGAAGCAAAGACAAGACATGGTGCGCCCTGGGTAATAGAATCCATCCCTGCATCATATGCCGCAACCACCATGGGCAGATAGGCTGCCAATGTGTTGTTGGAATCTGCTGCAATGGCCTGCCGCATCCAGTCAATGGTTAAATCTGCTATTACCTTGATTTTGGTTTTTTCAGTAAACACGGTCCATTTCAACAGTTGGGTATTGCCACCGGTGGGCGCATAGCGTGCATTATCGATGATGGACTGAACCGTCTCTTTTTCCACGGATTTATCTTTAAATCGCCGAATGGACCTGCGAGATCTCATAAACTGAGTGGCCTGATCTTCTGTGATGGCATTATCTTTTAAAATCAGGGGACTGGTTTCCATGGGTATGGCAGTATGGGTCAAGGCGTCATGGGGACACACGGCAATACAATGGCCGCATAAAAGGCAGGCTTGAGCCCCATGCTCAACCATCATGGGAAAGCTGTCTTTGTCTTTCATTTTTATGATGGCTGCCGGGCACTCTTTCACACAAAATCCATCTTGTTTACATTTTGTTTCATCAATCTGTATTAATGTCATTATTATCCTCTGTTAAAATTTAATTTTATTGCTTTCAAACACGATTATCCCATGCTTTTTATAACTTTTCTCAGTTCTTTTGCATCTTTTGGCGGTTCTACAAAATCGGTTTTTTGGACCATTGATATGGCATCTGACGGGCAGCCTGATGCACACACTGCACATCCAAAACACCGGTCTGTATTTACATAGGGCACGTCTTCTTCTCCCATGGCAAGGGCTTCGGACGGACACCTTGACAGACAGGTTTCACATGCCACACAAGCATCCGGGTCAAATTGGGGTTTAAACCCTGAATCCATAATCGAGGACGGCTTGGATAATTTTAATGCCTGGGTTACCGGTGTACAATGCCAGCGGTCACAATTGCAGATAAACCCGATACCGTCGGCCATATTCTGGCTCATGTGTATTAGACCCGCCTCTTCAGACTTATCCAACACATCTCTGGCCTCTTTTTTAGAAACCTTGCGCGCCCCGAGGCGCTCTATGGCAAATTGCGCTGAATTACCAAACTGCATACAGGTATCTGTGGGCATACCATGAATGTCCTCTCCTCTCAATAATGCTGCATGCCGACAATAACAGGCACCGACAGCAATCAGATCATTATTGTCTATATAGGTTTGAACCTGGTCATATGTATGGACAACATCTTCAGGGTGAATCGCGTTATCAATCGTAATCACCCGGATACCCGAAACCTTTGGCACAGGCGCGTTTTCCTCAATCTTATTAACGGCGGTCTTGTATGCATAGATCAATTTAGCAAGTTTTTTATCCCTTTTGGTAATCCTTCCCGGCATAAACTGGAATTCCAAAATACCGATCATGAACCGTGCACTTTTGTAGAAAACGGTTCCCTCCACGGTCACCGCCACGCACAGCCCTTTGTTTGCCATATCTTCAAGCGTCTGCTCGGTCTTTTTATCATCCTGGCCCATGATCTGTGCCATCTGAGGTGCTGTAAACGGTCCCCTTGGCATGGCATTATTGACTATAGCCTCCTGGGGAGTGAACAACTCTTCAACCATTGCAAAAAATTCAGGTATGTCTGCTCCGGAGTATTCACCACCCCGGGATTTCATCACTTCCAACAGCTCTTTGTATACATCTTTTCCCATGGCTCTATCATCTCCTATTCTTTTTAATGATCCGCATTAAATTTTATACCGATTGGTATTATAACCTGCGAGCAAAATAGTCTTGCAATATAATAGCACTTAACACTCCTTTTTTTACAATCGGAACTCTGAGTTAACCATGTGGATGATGTGGTCAATATTCCGACTTAAATGGATGGTATTACCGGTAGTTTTAGACAACACAGTCCCGCCTTCTATTAAAGAGATGAACACAGATGCAAAATGTTCCGGCCGGGCATTTTTTTGGATCTGCTTTTCTTTTATCCCTCTATATATAATCGTGACAATGGTCTGCATCCAAGCGTCAATGGCCAAAGATACCTTCTTTTTTAACGGTTCATGGACATTGTCCGAATCAACGGCAGCATTCAGGATAGGACATCCGCCATCCATGGACACTTCTGAAAAACTATCCAGATAGAGGCTGGCCAAGGCAATCAATTTATCACAGGCATTTTCTTTAGCACTCACGACCGCCTGTACCCGTTGTGAAATTTTAGAGAAGTTAAAATCAAACGCAGCCAGGGCAATCTCGTCCTTATCTTTAAAATTACCATAGATGGCCCCTTTGGTCATTTTAATGGCCTGGGTCAATTGAGACATACTGGTTCCTGCATACCCATATTTATTAAAGATGGGTGCTGCCTGTTCAATAATAAGCGTTCGGGTGTCTTGCGCTTTGCTCATAAAATATCCTTTCTTTCAATCTATATTTTATATAAAATATACCGATAGGTATTTTAACGTCAAGTCTTTTTTATTTTTTTTGTTAAAATAAAATAAGTATTGAAAAGACAGTAGGTTAACAAGCGTGTGCACTTTTTTTTAAATTTTTAGCTCAAATCACTGCCATTTGGTCCCATTTTATTGTAGTGTAACGACCGCTTTATTAATTTGAAAAAGGGAATTTATGAAATACGATATCATTTCAGCATCAAAAGCATGGGGGCTTATAAAATAACATGGAAAATAATCTCATTAACATTTCAGAGTTGAATATTCAGGACCCGTTTTCTTCAATTTTTCCCATTGGGGAAGATACGCTAAAATCAATCAAACTGGATATGGAAGCCAATGGGTTTGATCCTGTTTTTCCGATTATTATGTGGGCAGGGAAAAATGTTGTGGTGGATGGTCATACCAGACTTGCCGCTGCCAAAGCCATTGGAATAGAAAAATTGCCCGTACTTTTTAAAGAATTTGATAATGAAGATGATGCCATCCTTTACAGCTTTCATCTCCAGCGCAACCGAAGGAATATGGCCGATGATGATATCCTCAGATGTCTTGAACTATTAGATAATATCCATGCTCAAGAACAAATAAAACAAGGTTCTGACACGCCTCAAAAGACCCAAAAAGAGATCAATGAAAAACGGGCAGAAGAGCTGGGTATCAGTTCACATAAGATAGACAAAGCCCGCAAAGTGCTCGAACATGGAACCGACGATATCCGACAAAGTGTTAATGATGGGAAAAAATCGATAAACAAAGCGTTTCAAGAGGTCCAAGATCTTCGCCGGGAAAGTGGTGAAATCAAAGGGAAAATTACCACAGGCCTTGGCGGTGCAGCCAAATATACCCAAATCCTGGGGAAATTTTTACAAGAACTTACGCGAATAAGAGAAGATGGATGGCAAGATGTATCAAAAGAAAAAGCCCTGTCAGACCTCGAAGCCGTTAAAGAACTGATTGAAAGCCAAGCTTATTAGACATGGCTCTAATGAGTTTAGATAGGGATATTCAGTGTTATCTTATGCGGCAAGTTTTATATGCGTTTGGAGAATTCAACCAATCGTTGGAGTAGTTTATAGATCGCACTGTTTAAATCCCTGTAATAGCCGCGAGTTTTGGCCTGTAGGGTTGGGCTGTTGATTTTATCTATCACGTCATCTTTTAAAAATCTCAATGTATTAATTGCTGCGGATATTTCAGATGAAGAGATTGTTTCTCCAAAATAATTAAATCTTGATTCATATTTTTTGTACTCAGCAAACTCTTTTCGCTCAATTTCTACTCTATAATTATTCCCGGCAGCTTTTATATTTTTTAAAAATACGTCAACACTTTGCTGAAAATTATCAAGAATATCTTCCCCGTTTACCGAATTTCCATTCCCATCCTGCAAGCCTTCTATACCAGCCAACTCCGGCGTTAAAAGTTCAATTTGGGCAGTAGAATATTGTGCCAGCAGACTATAAAGCCTTTCAGCCTCTTGCCACTGTTTCCTTTTAAAAGCGGCACTGGCTTTCTGGGAACCTTGATTCATCTCATCAAACGCTTTTCTTACGAGTACAACTATTTTACCCCTCTGGGAACTATGGTTCAGTATTTCATAAAAATTAACAGCATTTTTGCTTAAATCTTCATGACGATTTATTGCAGGGCTCTCTAATATTTGAACAATTCTCCACTCCAAATCCTCAAGCTGCTGAACACTTTCAGCAGCATTACGATTATTTTTTTGAAGCGTTATCTTTTTGTATAGCGCCTTCAATTGATTCAATTGCACTCTAACCGATTGTTCTTCAATGACCTGCTCAAGTGTTTCTCCAGGACTGATTAATCGGTGAGGCGTCTTCAACGGTCTGCTTGACTGATCAAACATATATCTTTTTTTCGTAATGGATTCAAACCCCAAAGCAGCATGCCCTATACCATTGCTATCCGGATACTTATTGCCTTTATAATCTTCAAAGACGTTATGAACCAATAACGAATCTGGCCGCATACCAAACTCACCGACCCCTAAAATAAGGGCAGCCTCACTGATTGAACTGCAAACGTGCATCCTGGGTTTGCTATAAACGGTCTGCTTACCCAAAAACAAACGGTATAAAGACTCAACCTTAAGATCTTTTAAAGCAACACCATCGTGATCATATGCAGTATTGGTTATTAAAAAATCCATAATCCACTGGGTTGTTTCAAATTCTAATTTTTCCAGGGTTCTTTGTGCGCGATGGCCCAAACCACCTTGCCGATGTTTGGTATAGTACTTGCCAAACTCTTTTCTTAATACGTGGGCGATTCTATCAAAACGCTTCACAGAGCCTAACCGTGACCGATCAAAAACCGCTTCCAACTGCATCAAATTCAAATGCGAAGGAATTAAGCCTCTTCGCTCATCGATGTATAATTGAATCATCTCATCTAAATTTCGATCAATGTTATATTTAGTAATTTGATCTAACACACGATCATTATACAATTGTGTGTCGACTTGAATTAACTTAAATGAGTTTTGTGTGATCGCATACGTCTGGATGGGGATACAAAACACTGTTGCAACAATACCTATAAAAAGTTGCTTTAATATCACTAAGAGATCAACCCTCGTTTTTTGAGAAGAGGAACCGGATCCACAATATGACGGGGGAACCATTTTTTTTGGTCATCATGACCCAATGCCATTGATAACAGTTCAGAAAAATGCAGTACAGGGATAGGATTTTCCACCGTACATCGAATTTCAAGATTAAGGTGGCACATGGCACAGGCGGTAACCAGACATTCTGCGCCAGCATCCATAGCGCTGGAAACAATTTGATTCACCACTTTTTGTGCAAGCTCAGGCTTGGCCGCAGACAAATATGTGCCACAACATCTTGAGCCATAACCAAAATAAATCATTTGAGCACCCAGCATGGAAAGGGTTTTTTCCATTACGCCGTGATAATTTTTCTCATGGCGAAGATCAGGAGGCATGGCCAACATACAGCCATAATATGGTGCCACTTTTATCTTTTTTAATCGACCTTTAGGATTCTCCATATAATCTTCTAAATTAATCCGGTCGAAAATCTCAAAAAAGTGAATAATCTCCAGATCTGCATCAAAGGGTTTTTCCCACATCTGTTCATACTCTTTTTGCATATCCGGGTTGTTTTTGAGTTTCAAATAAGCAGATTTCATGCGCAACAGGCATGAAGGACAGGCAATAAGAAGGGGTCTGCCTTTTGGTGCAAGAGAAATATTTCTCAAGGGAAGATTTTTAGCAACCGTATGATTGATGCTGTGAGCCGAGGATGACCCGCAGCAATTCCAATCTTCAAGTTCAATAAGTTCAATATTAACGCTTTGACAAAATTTTAACAGCGACGCCGTATTCTCGTGACCGGATGCCTTGAGTGAACACCCTGGAAAAAAAGAGAATTTAAGCTTATTTTTCTTTAAAGATTTTTTCAATGGCTTTTTTATCCTGAACTTTAGAGGGTGTTAAATCCAGCTTTCTTTTCTTCAGCATTTTAAGACCCATACCCATATCGCTAAGCAGATCCATTGTCTTAAGCTTATAACGCATCATAATTTCAAGCTTATGGGTTCTGCCATATTTTTTAACCGTGTTTAATACTTCGGTATGAAAATTAAGGATATCCGATTCTTTGATTTTTATCCCCTTCTCAAGGGCTTTATGACGAAGCGAATCCATCACCCCAGGAATATCGATCGCCATGGGACAGACACTTGAACACGTATTGCAACCGACGCACACCCAGATGGTGGAACAATTCAACGCCTGCTCTTCCATCCCGAACTGAACCATACGGATAACTGCATTAGGGGCAAAATCCATACCTTCTAAAAACGGGCAACCATTTGCACAGCTTTGACAATGAAAGCAGGAATTGAAATCTATACCAAATTGCTTTCTGATCTCATCTGAAAAAGAGTTCTGGTCTTTGCCCTGGTATATCATATCACTTTGCCGTCCTTCCAAAAAGGTGACATTTCCCTAAGTTTTGCAATTACTGGAGTCAAAGAGGTGATAATGTGATCCATTTCTTCTTTAGTATTATAATGGGACAAAGAGAACCGGATAGAGCCGTGAGCAGACTTAAATGGTACTTTCATGGCCATCAGCACATGAGAAGGATCCAAAGACCCGGAGGTACATGCAGACCCGGAAGAGGCACAAATACCGTCACGATCCAGCATCAAAAGAATCGACTCTCCTTCTACTGCATCAAATCCAATGGACAGAGTATTGGGAAGCCTTTGATCCAGGTCTCCGTTTACAGAAGAGCTTGGAATTTTTTCCAACAATTGAGTCTGGAGGTAATCCCGGAGTTCTCTGACCGTTGTATTCACAACCGAAAGCTGTTCTTTTGCCAGTTGGCAGGCCTTTCCAAGCCCAATGATAGACACCGTATTTTCCGTACCCCCACGCCGACCATTTTCCTGATGACCACCGATTATAAAAGGCGAGAACTTAAAGCCTTTTTTAACATAAAGCACACCAATACCTTTGGGGGCATGGATCTTATGGCCAGAAAGAGACAACATATCCACGCCTATTTTTTTAACATCGATGGGGACCTTGCCCGCCGCCTGAACAGCATCTGTATGAAATAGGATGCCTTTTTCACCCGCTTTTTTAGCAATCTCTTCGATGGGAAAAAGCACACCGGTTTCATTATTGGCCCACATGCAAGAGACAATAGCGGTGTCATCGGTCATGCTTTTATACAAAAGATCTGTATCTAAAAGTCCTTTTTCATCCACCGGCACAAACGTCACTCTGTATCCATGCTTCTTTTCAAGAAGCTTATAAAGGTTGTTTATGGCCGGATGCTCCACATTAGAAGTGACAATATGCTTTTTATCGGGAAACGCATTAATTGCCGAATAAATGGCTGAATTATCGCTTTCTGTGCCACAACTGGTAAAAACAATTTCTTCTGGATCAGCATTAATCAAATCGGCTACTTTTTGTCGGGCCTCTTTAACTTTTTTCCCCGCCTGATCACCAAAAGTATGCATGGAAGAGGGGTTGCCATACAGTTCACCAAAATAAGGAAGCATCTCTTCGATCACTTCATCGGCTACTTTTGTGGTCGCATTATTATCCGTATATACAATTTTCATTTGATCTGGTTTCATTTTATCTAAATTATCCCTTGGCTTTCACAGATTCTATAATCTCTTCAATTCTTTCTAAGCACTTACCACAACCGCCACCCGCTTTAAGATAATTGGTCACATCGTCTGAAGTTCCAATATCGTTTGCCTTGACCGCAGCAATAATTTCCAAATCTGTCACATCAAAACATTCGCAGACCATTTCGCCTGGCTTTTCAAGAATCTGAATACCCCTGTAACTGGCAATAGCCTTTCTTAAAGCCGACTGTCCCATGACTGAACAATGCATTTTCTCTTTTGGCAAACCACCAAGGTAATCAGAGATATCATCATTGGTGATTTTAGCCGCATCATCTAAAGTCATCCCTTTAATAATTTCTGTCAAAGCAGAAGATGATGCCACAGCACTGGCACAGCCAAATGTCATAAAAGATGCTTCAACGATTCTATCATTTTCATTCACTTTTAAAAACAGTTTAAGCGCATCTCCACAACTCAATGAACCGGTCTCACCAACAGCATTCGCACCTTCAAGCTCACCCACATTTCTCGGGTTCATAAAATGCTCTTTAACTTTATCTGTATATTCCCACATAAATTTACTCTCCTTAAATCAAATCCTAACAGGACCAAATGTGTTGTTTTTTATTTATATGTCTAAAATACTACAAGGTGGTAGAATGTCAATAAACCATGGATCATTTTACACAAGGTATTTTTAGCACCGGTTAGGATCATCAACCTAAATTCACAGGAATTGTGTTTGCAATCCTTACCATCTGAGTATCAATAACCGTATCTTTTACAATAATCTGGACCCCTTCTTTACATACTTCTTTTAATTTTTGCGCATATATTTTATCAATCATGCCTGCGGGTTCAAACACCTTTGCATCCGTTCGCTGAATCAAAAAAAAGATCACCCCACGATGACCATTGGACACTAAGGTCTGCAATTCATCCAAATGCTTTTGTCCACGCGTAGTAACCGCATCTGGAAACATGGCCACGCCCTCTTCCACCAGGGTACAGTTTTTTATTTCCACATAACATTTTTCATCGGCCTTATTTTCTAAAAGCAGGTCCAGTCGAGTATGGGTGCTGGTTTTAATTTCTGATTTCACACGATCATATCCAGACAGCTCTTCGATCTGCCCATCTTCAATGGCCAGCTTTACCAATTTATTGGGTAACAGTGTATTAATGCCGACCATCGTGTGGGGTAATTGAAGCAACTCCCAGGTATGTTTATATTTGCGCTTTGGGTTATCGCTTAGTGACAGCCACACAGGTGACCCAGGGATTGCACACCCCTTCATAGATCCTGAATTGGGACAATGAACCGTAATGATGTCACCGTTTTCCAGTTCCACATCAGCCAAAAACCGTTTATATCGCTTGATCAATGTCGCACGAATCAGTGGTGGCAGTATAAATCCTTCCATATTATTTACCTTTCATTCATCCATTCAAAAAAACTGTTTTTAACTGATTTATATCCAACGATTTTCTAATCCCAAACCGGGTCAGGCAAAAATCATATTTCACAGGATCTTGTCTGATAATATTTTTGAATCCATTGGTAATTTGCTCTACTGTTTTTCTATCCATATTCTTTCTTTGAGTAAAACCTGACATAACACCTATTTTATACATGTGAGTGTCCAATGGAATCATCAGGCTCTCTGGAGATACTTGCTCCCACCCACCGGGATCAACAGCATCTTTTCTAACCATCCATCTTAAAAACAGATGACTTCTTTTACAGGCAGAATTTTTTTCAGGGTCTGCCAAAAGATGGCCTATTTTTTCAGGATGCTCTATTTGACGATACATATTTACAAGCCCATCCAAAGCATTTGCGCCCTCTTTTTTTATCAGACCTTCACAAAAACTGGCTTCAAGACTACCAAAACGTTCTATTATCCTGTGAATTTCCCATAAAAGAGAGACAATATGACTTTGTTTTGCAAAGCGATAGACAAACCCTTTAAAATCATGGGAAATCTCTTTTTGAGATCGGGTGTCAATATAAGCAAAAGGGGACGGTCCCATTTTTTCAAGAACATGGGCAACCGTTTTCATGATCTGTGCCACTTGTCCATAGGCAAAACTTGCAGCAATCATCCCTGCAATTTCACGGTCTTTCATCTCAGGATAATCATATAAGAACAGCAATGGGTCCGGGTCTACATACTCTATCTTATTATACGTTTCATACAAGCGATCCAGTTTTAATTTTAAATCCATATGCATCCTGTAAATTATACATTCACCACTATCCAATCATACCTGGCCAAACTAAAATCACCATATATAGCATAAGCAATTTAAGGGCCAGAAAGTCCCATCTATATAATTTGGCTGTATAAATTATCTTGACACTATTTATTGGAAGGCTCTAATATAAGGCCTTTATTTAAAGTCATAATTTTTAGGAGTAATATAAATATGTTGCAGGGAAAAAAAATAGGACTCATTGGCAGCGGCAATATGGCTGAAGCATTAATCAGCGGTTTAGTACTTTCCAACGCAGCTGACCCCAAAGATATTCTCTGTTCAGATGTGTCACAGGGTCTTTTAGATACGATAAAAGAAAAATATAACGTCTCAACCACCACAGATAATATTCAAGTGGCTAAAAAATCTGAAATCATCATATATGCAGTCAAACCCCAGATTTTAGGAGAAGTCTTAAAACAGACGGCAACAGCTTTGGACACCTCAAAACTGGTCATCTCTATTGCAGCAGGTGTTCCGCTGGCAGCCATAGCATCGGGGCTTCACAAAGAACTTCGACTGATTCGGGTCATGCCCAATATCTGTGCGTTTGTAAAAGAAAGCGCCACCGCCATTGCCGCAGGAGAATATGCAACCGACGAAGATATTGCCCAGGCCAAGGCCATTTTTGATTCTGTGGGGAAAACTGTTTTTATTAAAGAAAACATCCTGATGGATGCCTTTACCGGACTCAGCGGAAGCGGACCCGGCTATATCTTCACCATCATTGATGCCATGGCAGACGCAGGGGTAAAAATGGGACTTTCCAGAAAAGATTCTCTGTTTTTGTCTGCCCAGACTGTTATGGGATCAGCAAAGCTGTTGCTTGAATCAAACGAACATCCGGGTCAACTCAAAGACCGGGTGGCTTCTCCCGGAGGAACAACCATTGCCGGGATTCATACACTGGAGCAAGGTGGCTTAAGAACAACCATCATCAATGCGGTAGAATCAGCCACAAAACGGTCCAAAGAACTGGGAGATATGATGGTAAAAGATTTTATTGAAAACAATAAAAAAAGCTAAAAATACATTCGAGGCAGAAATTTAACTTCTTTGGGGATTTCATTTCTGCCCCGAACGCTTGGCTTAAGAACTCAAAATCGGTGGTTTTAAGTTAAGGCTTAAATTTCAAGTTCCTTTCTAAGCCAATCTCTCACTTTTCCATCAACGGCATATACACCCTTGTATTTACCAATACCATCCATAAACTCTTTTTCAAGTTTTTTAGGAAGTCTGAACGTTCCAACATCCTCGGAATCAAACCCTTTTCTTCTGACCAAGGTCAAAATGGGCGGCAGTTTCCAGGTATTGATGACAAAATAAACCGTTTCATTATCGTTATCCCTTGAATTATAATAGGCTTGAGATCTTAGTGGACCCCATTCAAGATGCAATGCAATTGCCTCTTCAGGTGTCATTTCCCAATCTACAGAATTAACCAGATCATAGTTTTTTTTGATATCACTAATAATCATATGCTCCTCCAGTTATTTTGTATTGCTTTCACTCATCATTAATTTAATAAGCAAATAGCATACCGACAAAATGGACAAAGGCCGAAAAGCCTTTAATAGAAGAGTCTTTTGGAGATACAAACTAAAAAGAATATAGAGTTATTTTTTTAAATTAGATTTTTTGAGACACAGCAAGAAAGACAAAAGTGTCTCGCTTGCTGTGTCGTATTCAAACTACCAGTTTTCACATAACAATTCAAAATATCCTGCCGGTTTGACACAAGCCGGACATTTTTTAGGTGCAGACTCTCCTGTATGAAGAAATCCACAACTCAGGCACCGCCAGACATGCGCTTCATCCTTGTGAATTACCCGATCTGTTTCGATGTTCCGGGCCAATTCAAGATAAAGTTTTTCATGGTGAGTTTCAGCAACAATGATATTGTTGAATGTATCTGCTGCTCTTTCAAACCCTTCATCTTGAGCAATAACAGCAAATTTTGCATACATATCCTGGCTGACATACTTTTCTAAAGCAGCCGCCGAAAGCAGATTCGCATGGGTATCTTTAATCACACCGGTGGGAAAACTCCACTTGATTTCCAGCTCTCCACCATTAAAAAATTTAAAAAACCGCAAAGCATGTTCAAACTCCTGACCCGCTGTTTCATTAAATATTTTAGCAATCTGGATATACCCTTCATCACGGGCTTTATTGGCAAAAAAGTCATACCGCGTCCT
This sequence comes from Desulfobacula sp., assembly GCA_033852015.1. GTDB lineage: Bacteria > Desulfobacterota > Desulfobacteria > Desulfobacterales > Desulfobacteraceae > Desulfobacula. The sequence goes on along the minus strand of JAWSVH010000014.1, from coordinate 44,162 downwards.
GGCCTGGGTCTCTGCCGCAAAAGATGTATGAAGATTTATTGCCGTCCGGCTTTCTCTGAATTTTACCATAATTACCTTCTATAAATTGCCACCGTATTTTTTATTCTTCTATGGTAATCGCTTCTGCACCACATTCTGCAGCAGCCTTACGAACAACATCCTTTAAATTTTCAGGAATTTCATCCACTTTAATGGTAGATTTTAGCTGATCTTCATCATATTCAAAAATTTCGGGACAAAGATCGTTGCAGTTTCTATCACCCATACACATTTTACTAATTGTAACTTTCATCTTAAATACTTCCTCCTGATAATGGTTTATTAAATCTCTACACTATTTTCATTTGCGCATCCAGGTATGATATTTTTCAACCCATTGCAATAATCTTTCTGGTGCATGGGTCTTTTTCCACAAACCGGCTGCGTACTTATTGGCTTCCGCCATAGTTGGGTAAATATGAATCGTACCCAAAATCTTATTCAATCCTATTCCATGTTTCATTGCAAGAACAAACTCTGCAATCAAATCCGAAGCGTGATTCCCTACGATGGTTACCCCCAGGATCTTGTCTTTACCTGGAACCGTAAGCACCTTAACAAATCCATGATCTTCAGAGTCTGCAATGGCCCGGTCAAGATCATCGATGCCGTATTTTACCATTTCATATTCTATACCGGCAAGATTAGCATCGGTCTCATTGATTCCCACCCTTGCCACTTCAGGATCAGTAAATGTGGCCCAGGGAATCGTTTTATAATCCACACGAAATTTTTTAAACCGGCCAAACAATGCATTTACCGCAGCATACCAGGATTCATGGGCTGCCGTATGGGTAAACTGATAACGGCCATGAACATCCCCACTGCAATAAATATTAGGGAAATTGGTCTGTAAAAAACCATTGGTTTCGATCGTATTATTCTTGCGCAGTTCAACCCCCAGAGTTTCCAACCCAAACCCTTTGACATTGGCTTTGCGTCCCAACGCAACCAATATTTCATCAAAGGCGATATTAACCGTCTGCCCCTTATACTCACATACCAATTGTTTTTCACCGTCGGCATCCGATATTTTTTCAATGGCTTTAGCAGTATGTTCTAAAAGAACCGTAATACCCTCTTTTTTAAAACGGTCCAGCACCATCAAGGCTGCATCAGGATCTTCTTTTTTCATAATCCCGCTGCCTCTTTGAACCAAGATCACATCTGAACCCAACCTTGAAAATGCCTGGGCCAATTCACATCCGATAGGCCCTGCACCAAGAACCACCAACCGTTTTGGCAAGCTGCGAATATTCCAAATGGTATCAGATGTCAGCACATTTACATTTTCAATACCTGGCAGACTTGGAATCATGGGTTTTGCACCGGTGGCCACAATAATATTCCGTGTGGTGACAATCCGATCATTCACCTGCACTTTAAAAGGAGAAATAATCTGGGCATGGCCTTTGATACATTCTACACCCAGCTGGGTGTATCGTTCTATTGAATCATGGGGTTCAATCTTTTTGATAATTTGATGAACTCTGTCCATCACTTTTGTAAAATCAAAAGAAACATCCGCTGTATCAAAACCAAACTCATCCGCCCGTTTGACAAGGGATGCAAGCTTTGCACTGGCAATCAGTGCTTTACTGGGCACACACCCGGTATTAAGGCAATCTCCCCCCATCTTATTGGATTCGATCAACGCCACTTTTGCGTTTACCGCGGCAGCAATATAAGAGGCAACAAGTCCGGCAGCCCCCCCCCCAATCACCACCATATTGTAATCATATTGTTCAGGTTTGTTAAACTTTGACATTACTTTTCGTTGCCGAATCATTGCGGTGAGCCATCTAGCAATAAAAGGGAACACACCCAACAGAACAAAAGAAAAAAGAATTCCCGGAGAAATAATCCCGCTGGCAGACTCAAGACTTGCCAATTGGGTACCTGCATTCACAATAATAATGGTGGCCGGCAGCATACCGATCTGACTGACCCCGTAATAAATATGCGTTTTAATAGGGGTGAGTCCCATAACCAAATTAATAATAAAAAAAGGGAATACAGGCACAAGACGCAGGGTAAACAGATAAAATCCACCCTCTTTTTCGACACCTTGGTTTATAGCTAAAAGTTTTGCAGAAAACTTATTTTGGACCCAGTCCTTGAACATGTATCTGGAAAATATAAAAGCCAGGGTCGCACCGATACTCGAAGCGAAAGAAACCAAAAGGGTCCCATAAAAAAGGCCAAATAGCGCCCCACCGGCCAAGCTCATAATGGCAGCTCCGGGAAGAGACAACCCCGCCATGACAATATAAAGCAACATATACGTAGACATCGTTACCAGTTGATGCTCACCATAATAGGCTTTAAACCCGTCCAGTTTTTCCTTTAAATTAGCAATAGACAAATATTGATCCAGATCAAAAAGAAAAAACAGAACCATCAGCACAACGATTGCAAGCAGCAATATGAGTTTAACACCTGGCCTATTTTTCATCTGGGTTGGTTTCCTTTAAGATTTCAATCTGGTTTCTATTTTTTTATAGCCGGGACTCAATTGCCTGAAATTTTTTCATAAATTTTTGATCAATATAATCCTTGATCCAGAAGGCAATTCGCCCACTAAAGACCATGCCATTCTTTTTTAACACACCCTGACCACCCCCAAGGTTAAAAATGAGCAGATATTCTGGTCCCGGATCAAATACTTGAAGCTCATCACCCTCCAGACGGGCAAAAAGATTACCAAGCAAAACAGGATTTTGCCGGACAGCATAAACACCCACTTTATCCAAGGGTTGATCCTCAAAATAGACACAATCCCCGCCACCAAATATATCCGGATAATCCACACATTGAAGAAATTTGTTCACATGCAGCCCTTTATCCGGACCGACCGGCAAATTTGAATCCTCAAAAAGATCTGACGGTTTCACTCCCGTTGCCATAAATATAAAATCACATTCAAACTGCTCACCGGTCTCAAGCGTAATAGCAGTGGGATCAACCTGGATAACATAACCGGTTTCAACAATTTGGATATCTCTTTTTTCAAGCCGCCGGATTACTCGTTGTCGGACATTTTCAGGGAATCTATTCATAAAGTTTTTACCGGCAAAGATTTGAATGTGCGGCATATACTTTTTCGTTTTCTTTGCCAGCTGCCATACATTTCCGGCCACTTCAGCAGCTGAAGGTCCGCCACCAACAATGGTAACCACAGCTTTCTTCTGTTTAAACAGAGCACAAAGCTTATCCGAGGCTTCCATTAGTTTTTCAATAGGCTTTACAGCATAAATATTCTTCTGACTTTCAGAAACATTCCGCATAGGCACATGACTTCCCGCGTTCACAGAAAGAACATCATAATCAAAAGCATGACCACTGGCGGTATGCACCTGCTTTTTCTCGGCATCTATTCGGATTGCATAATCATTAACAAAAACACCACCTTGCTTTCTTACCACATCTTTTGTGGCGAACCGAATATCAGAGGGTTGATATGTTCCACCCAACATACCCGGGCCCATGCCAGAATAATAATGGTAAAATGAAGGGGCAATCACCTTGACTTTGAACCCTTTTTCAACAAATTTGCTGATATTTTCAAGGGTCATCATATGCGCATGCCCCCCGCCAATCAGCACAAGTTGTTTGCTCATCTTACCGTCTCCTTATCAAAAAGAGTGCTCATGTTCTTATTTTGTGAGTTTTACAGGCTATCCATCAATTTTCCCAAGCTTGCCAAATGGGCTTTTTCCTCACTGGCGATTTTTAGGACAATCTGCTTTGATTCAGGGTTGTCTATTTTTTGAGACACCCGCTGGTACAAATCCAGGGCCTGGGCTTCTATGGACATGGCAAGAGAGACCACCTCTGTTGCGATATTCAAGTCCGGTTTAAACAACTGAAGATATTGCTCAGTGGAAAGCCCGCCTTCCGATGATTTTTTTTCCACCATCTTTTCAAAATCATCTTTATCGATATTCGTTCCATTAATATCATTGTAGGCCAGGTAAATGGACATCTGATGTTTAACTTCAATGTCAGACAACTTAGAAAAAAGGTCTTTAACTTTTTCATTGGATGCCCTTTGCTCCATGGTCAAATAAAATTCCCTCAGACCCTGCTCAAGTGAATATGCCACCTTGAGAACTTCTTTGGGATCTTCTTTTCCACTGAAAAGATCCAAGCCCAAGTCCTCTGGACCCATCGCAATTTGGGAGTCCCAGGCTTTTATACCACCCGTCACATTAAATACTTGTTTAAACCCTTCCCCTGCCAGCATCTGCGCAGCAACCCGGCTGCGGCCACCGACAGCTCAGTACACCAGTGTGGGTTTTTGAGGATCCAATTCCCCCAATCGCTCAGTTAATTCTGGCAAAGGAACCAACACTGCACCCGGAATATGGTTTGTCTCATATTCAGATGGCTGCCGAACATCCAAAATAGTGATATCTTCTGTGGGATGTTTAGAAATATATGTTTTCGTCTGTTTGGAATCCATGGAGCTTGCAGGTGTTAAAAACTGCATCCATTTCATGATCAGCCCTCCGCCATAATTAATTTTAAATATTTATTTTTAGCCAAGAGCCTTAAAGGACTTCTTACTGGCACCACAAATAGGGCATTTCCAATCATCCGCAAGATCATTAAATTGTATCCCTTTTGGGATTTTCCCTTTTCTATCCCCTTTATCTGGATTGTAAATATAACCGCAGCTAGCCATCTGGCATTGATACATCTCTTCGGGTTGAGCCATTGTTTTTATTTTCCTTTCTTAAACGCATGGATTGGACACTGCCTTTGTCTCTGATTCTCATACCAAGACAATCTTGTCTCACTCCATCCATCTTATTCACATATTTTAATCATATATCAAACACTATTGATTATTTTTTAGGTCTCTTCTTCCACATCAGCGTCCATCACCATCATACACTCATGGCATTCAAGCTCTATGTTAGGTACGTCACCATATTTTTTTTTCAGCTCTTCTTCAGACAGATGCGTTGTTCCAGAACACCCACATTGAGGGCAAGAGCTTTTAATCCTATATTTTTTTTTCATAAAAACCTCCTTTATTCGCCCTCACCTTTTATTTGAGGATCATTTGGTTTTCCTGCACAATCTGGCGTATAGCACGTATTATCAACAAAAGAACAATCGCTTTTACAAGCAGGACAAGCTTCCGGCGGTTTCTCCGCTTCCATTGTATATCCACATTTATTACATAGCCAGCTCACCATAATTTTCCTCCTTTTTAACATTATTATTTTTTAATCAAACTTATTTACCGTATACCATACTTGTTAAAATACCTATCAAAAAACATGCCAACTTTTTATTATAGATATTTTTATCAAATCATTTTATACCCTGTCTGGTAAATGATATTACAAAGCAAATTAATCACACACTGGGAAAAGATTACATGCGAGACAAAAAGAATAGTGATATTTATACCATAAAAACACCTTCAAAGAAAATAAATTACCCTTTAAAAAGAAAGTTCGTTTTTGGCGTAATCATTATTATCGTTCCCATCCTTGGACTGCTCTTCTCCTGGATCGGATTTCGAATGTCTAATCAAGGCAAACAAGAAACCATAGAAAAAGCCCGGGTGATTACCGATCAGATTGTCCTGACCCGACAATGGATAGCCGACTGCATGGGAGGCGTCTTTGTCAATGCCAAAAGCTCAGGATCAGACGGTGTAAAACTTGCCACCCAAAAGCAATTGATCTCTTCTTCTAATATCTATCAATTTTTTACGCCTTCAATGGTAACAAAAAAACTTTCCCAATATTCTTTTGAAAAAAAAGCATATCAGTTTCGCTTGTCGAGCCTGACACCCATTAACCAGGAAAATAGCCCCAACGCTTTTGAAAAAAAAGCACTTAACAACTTCTCTAAAGATAAAACCTCAGAATTTTACCAATTTACCGATCATACCTTTGATTATATGATTCCGCTTTACAGCACCAAATCCTGCATTAAATGCCACACTCAAGAAACCAAACTTAAAACAAGTATCATTGGTGGCTTACGGGTGACCATACCATATGGCAACATCAAACATTCCCTTGAAAAAAACATATGGCTTATGGCCGGAGCAGGCATCTGTATCACCTTTGCAACCATCATTGTCCTGGTCTCTTTGATCCATACCCTGGTTTTAAAACCCATCCGAGAGCTGGAAGAAAAAAGTCACCAGCTCTCTTTGGGCAAATTAGACACAAGAGTGTCTCTTCAAACCAATGATGAACTTGAAAAATTAGGTAACAGCTTCAATCTCATGGCCGAAAACCTCATGCTCAACCGAGACAGTCTTGAAGAAAAGGTCGGCAAAGCAACCCAGGATCTTGCCCAGGCAAATAATGCACTTTTAAAATTAGACAAAATGAAATCTGATTTCCTAGCCAATATGTCCCATGAGCTTCGGACCCCTTTAACCGCAGTCAAGGGCAGTATTAACTATCTTGAACGCACCGTCAAAGATCCGGATCATCTTGAATTTATCCAGATAATTGAAAAAAACATCTCACGACTCACCCGTTTGATTTCAAACCTGTTCGATTTCACACGACTTGAAGCAGGGGCCATTGAATGGGAGTTTGAACAAGAAGATATCAGTCAGTTGCTTATTGAAGTGGCTGATATTATGGGGCCACTGGCTTTAGCAAAGAAAATTAATATCATATTGGACAGTCCCAAATCTTTATATGTCATTATCGATCTTGAACGCATGGAACAAGTTTTTGTCAACATTATTGACAATGCCATTAAATTTTCAGAACCCGGAACAGATGTTTTCATCAAAGTTAAAAATAAAAGAGACGACTTAACCATATCCATTAAAAATATGGGATCAGGTATTCCCAAGGAAAATCTTGAAACTATTTTTAAAAAATTCTACACTAAACCTGGAAAATTAAATAGTAAAAATCAGGGCGCTGGCATGGGGCTTGCCATATCAAAAGCCATTGTCACCGCTCATAAAGGCAGTATCCGTGTTAAAAGTGATGGAGCTTCCAGCACATTTCTCATTGATCTTCCGAAAGAACAGGCATCTGGCAAATGACATCATCCAACAAGACTATTTTAATCATCGACGATGATAAAGATATTGTTCAAACCATCAAAGGCAATTTACATCTGGACGGTTATACGGTTCTTTCTGCCCATATAGGGCGCGAAGGTATTGAGACCGCCCAACAACATCAGCCGGACCTGGTACTGCTGGACCTGAACCTGCCGGACATGGATGGCATCTCTATTTGTGAAATTTTAAGAAAGTCTTTTGATTTCCCCATTATCATGCTCACCGCAAGAGATTCTTTATCGGACAAAGTATTGGGGCTTAAAAGTGGCGCAGATGATTATATAATCAAACCCTTTGAATACTTAGAACTGTCCGCCAGAATCACTGCCATATTCAATCGTATTGACCGTTCCCTAATCAAAGAGAAACAAAGCCTGGGAAATCTTGAAATCAACCACAGAACCCGACAGGTCTCCATTAATGGAACGCTTGTCAAATTGACAAAAACAGAATTTCAACTTTTGGAACTGTTTGTAACACAGCCAGACAAAAGCCTTTCAAGGGAATTTATAGAAAAACAGATTTGGTGGGATTCACAATTATATTCTCACAGCCGGGCATTGGATGTTCATATTCAACGGTTAAGAAAAAAAATTGAACCCACTCCTGAAACCCCCCGCCTTATCACCACGGTCCCTGGAGTCGGGTATAAGTTCAACTGCTGCTGAACAGCCATAACCGATATCGATCACAATGGCCCCGTTTTTTTTCTAAGCCATTCGGCCACATTCAGTTTTAAATATCTATGCAGTTTATCGTACACCTTGGCATGATACGTATCGATATAATCTATTTCCTTTTTTGAAAGCATCTTTTTGTCCATCAGATTTTTTTCAAGATGGCAATAGGTCAGATTCTCAAATTTAAAAAATTCTCCAAACTCATTTTCAAACGCCTGAACCACAAGAATCATATTTTCCAAACGGATACCATAACCGCCATCTCTATAGATGCCCGGTTCGTTGGTCAGCAACATGCCCTTTTCAAGCTTAACATCTGTTGGATGAGGGCTGATGCGGGCTGGCCCTTCATGTACACATAAGAAAAATCCGACACCGTGACCGGTTCCATGACCAAAATCCAATCCCTGATTCCACAAATACTGCCGGGCAAGCGTATCAATCTGAAACCCCTTTGTGCCCTTGGGAAACAAGGTTGTTGCCACCGCAATATGCCCCTTTAATACCAAAGTATAATCTATAATCGCTTGCTGCGTGGGAACGCCTCTATATACCGTCCGGGTAATATCTGTGGTTCCGGAAAGGTAGTTGCCTCCAGAGTCTGTTAAAAACATTCCGTTTGAACCAATGGCCACATCACTTTGACTTGTGGCACTATAGTGACACATGGCGGAATGGTCCTGCCAGGCCATTATGGGATCAAAACTATTGTCAATAAACAGTTCCTGTTCTTTTCGAAAAGCATACAAGACATCTGCAACTGACTGCTCTGAGATATTATCCGAATCATTTTGCTGTTCAAGCCAGAACAAAAAATTTGTGACTGCCACCCCGTCTTTCACTGCGGTCTGGTGCATATGGGAAATCTGGACATCATTTTTTATCGCTTTTAAACCAATAGCCGGATTTGATTTTTCAATTAATTTACATTTCTTATTAATGGACTGATATAACTGATAATTAATATTTTCAGGGTCGATCAAAATAGCTGCATTATCTGGAAGTTCCAACAAGGTTTTTTGAATCTGCTCATACGCATATATATCTATCTTTTCATTTCCAAATTCAGTTCTTATTGTTTCATCTGCCTTCTTGTGAGCCATGAATAAAGATATCTTCTGGGCATCAATCAATAAAAAGCAAATATTCACAGGATTGGTATGAACATCACTTCCTCTAAGATTTAAAGTCCAGGCAATATCATCCAGTGTGGTCATCAAATGGCAGGTGGCATTTAGCTCTACCATACGCTTACGAATTTGGCTTATCTTGTCTTTTCGGCTTTGGCCTGCATATTTTTCAGGAAATAAAAATGCTTTAGATTTTGGTATTGTCGGCCTGTCCGTCCATAAGTCGCTGATAAAGTCCACGTTGGTATCCAGAATTAATCCCTTGGATTCTAACCCGGTCTTGAGCTTTTTCATACTTTCCATACTAAAGACACTGGCATCCACACCGACGATATCTCCTGAAGTCAAATTTTCTTTAAGCCACCTTGGGACATCCGGCACGTCTGGTTTCCCTGTTTTAAACAAAACAAAGTCAGAATCAGCAATCTGTTCTTGTGCCTGGATGTAATATCTAAAATCAGTCCATAAGATTGCAGTATCAAGTGTAACAACCGCTGTCCCGGCAGAACCAGAAAATCCTGTCAGCCATTTCCTAACCTGCCAATATTCTGCAACATATTCACTTTTATGGGGGTCATCACTTGGAATAATAACGGCGGCGATTTTATGTTTTTTCATTGATTGGCGAATGCGCTCAATCTTTTGATCAGTATTTATCATTTATAAAGGCAACAACTCTTTAACTCTTGCAACAAGTTTATTTTTATCAAATGGCTTACAAAAAGCATCTTTTGCGCCAAATTTTTTAGCCAGTTTTAAATACGTTTCCGGATTAATAACCCCTCCTCCGGACATGGCGATAATATCTGTGTCCGGATAAGATTTTATAATTTCTCTTATCGTTTCAAGCCCTTCTTTTTCCGGCATAACAAGGTCTGTAATAATAAGATCCGCACCCTGTTCTTTAAAAACTTTTATCCCCTGATTGCCGTTTTCAGCCTCAATGACCTCATAGCCATTTTTCTCAAACACTGCCCTTAGAAGTTTTCGAATGGATGATTCATCATCTATAATAAGAATTTTTCCCATATTTTTCCTTTTTATCGATACACATATGAACACAATATTAAACATGAAAACCCTTGTCAATTCAAAACAATCAAGCATAAAGGCTCTATAGTGATTTGTCCAGCACTCTTCGGATGGTTGCAGCCAAATCGTCTTTCACAATCGGTTTAAATACCAGCGCCTTAATACCAACTTGCTCAGCCCATTCTTCCGTAATTTGTTTACTATAGCCCGTACAAAGCACCACTAAAATATCAGGACGAATCTGCAACATTTCCTGTGCCAATTGATCCCCGGTTAAATTGGGCATGGTCATATCAGTAATCACCAGATCAAACGCATCCGGCTGGGATCGAAACAGCTCCAAAGCATTCTGACTGTTGGTTTGTGTGGTAACCTCATACCCCATCCGCATAAGAAGCTGCCTACCCATTTTAACAATGGGAAACTCATCATCAACCAATAGAATTCGTTCGCCACAACCGACAAATTCTCTTTTTTCAACAAAACTATGCCCCTTCTGTTCATCTACAACAGGGAAATAAAGCGTGAACATAGTACCAAATGAGGGCTCGCTTTGAACCCTAATTCTCCCACCATATTTTTGTACGATGCCCTGCACCACAGACAAACCCATGCCAGTTCCTTCACCCACTTTTTTTGTGGTGAAATAAGGCTCAAATATACTATTGATGGTATCAGGTGGAATTCCTGCACCCGTATCCGAAATCTCAAGTTTTAAATAATCCCCTGGACCCAAGTTTAAATCGATACTCTCATCTGACTCTGTTATACAAACATCAAACAGATCAATCGATAGAGTTCCACCGGATTCTTCCATGGCGTGCGCCGCATTTGTACATAAATTCATTATAATTTGGTTCACTTGGGTGGGATTTGCCAATATTGAAGACTCACTAATAATATTTGACTGAATTTCGATAGTCGATGGCAAAGATGAACGGATCAACCTTAATGCTTCATTTGCAATGTCACAAACCATAACAGGCTCAAGATTCTCTTCTGATTGCCGCGCAAAAGCAAGAATCTGGTTCACCAGATCTTTTGCCCGCCCCCCACCAATCAATACCTCTTTAAGATTATCTGCTAAAGATGTGTCTTGTTCAACATCTTCTAAAACCAATTCTGTGAATCCAATCATTGAGGCAAGTATATTATTAAAATCATGGGCAATTCCACCAGCCAGAGTGCCAATGGCTTCCATTTTTTGGGCCTGCACCAACTGCCCCTCTATTTTTTTCTGGTGGGTCACATCGCGCAAAAAATTCAACACGGCTGTTTCACCTTCCCAGATGATGTCAATCATACTCAATTCGACCCACAAAATTGCCTTTTCTTTATTAAAAACACGAAAAGAAAAAACCTCTGGGGTTACTCCTTGCTCAAATCTACTTTGCTGGACATCATAAATATTTCTTTTGTCTTCTGGATGAATCAAGTCAGAAAATTTCATGTTCTCAAGAGTTTCATCATTATAGCCGGTAATCATAACGGTTTTCGAGTTATGGAATTTAATATGCCCCTGATGGGTAATATAAATACCATCATTCGCATTTTCCACCAGTTGCCGATAAAGCTCTTCACTTTTCTTCAAGGCAATCTCAGCTTTCTTTTGTTCCGTCCGGTCCCGTGTAATTCCCCAAAAACCAGTTATCTTGCCCTGCTGATCCTTTCTTGGATAACCAGATATCTCAGCAAGGCAGATTGACCCATCCTCTCGAATAATTTCATAATCAAATATTTTTACATTTTCACCTGTTTCATAAATCTGCTTAAAAAGTTGAAAATTCTTTTGTGCCTGCACAGGGCTCAGATATTGTTTATAATTTTTCCCCAATAAATCGTTAGCCAAACCACGATGAATTTTTAAAGTTGCGTCATTAAAAAATGTAAGATTGCCATGCAGATCACTTTCATAATATCCTTCATCCATCTCTTCTAAAATAGTTCGATATTTTTCTTCACTTTCACGCAGGGCATCCTCAGATTTTTTTTGTTCTGTTCGATCTCGGTTTATCCCATAAAACCCGATAATATTGCCATCGTTATCCCGGAGCAAACTAATGGAAACCTCTACTTGAAAAACGGTACCATCTTCCAATACCAGCCCATATTCCACAAAATCTACTGAATGTTTTTTTGAATACACATCATTGAAAGCCTTTAAAATTTTTTGAGCATCTTCAGGAGTGGTATAATCTTTATACGTAATTTTCATCAGCTCATCAGATGAACATCCAAATAAATTCAAAATAGCATCATTAAAAAAAACAAATCGGCCCTTTAAATCGACTTCATAGTAACCTTCAGGAATACTGTTTAAAATATTTCTGAATCGCTTTTCACTTTCTTGCAATGCCTGTTGAGTTTTAGACAATGTATTCACATAAGAACTGGCAGATATCAGGCAATCCTGCTCCTCATATTTAATAAGCCGTGCCGAAACTTGCGAGTGTATAAAACGATCATTCTTTGTTTTAAATCGGGTTTCAAATTTATCCAGATAACCTTGTTTTTGTAACAATTTTATCATCCGATTTCGATCCCCCTGGTCCACAAGCATATTTAATTCTTTAGGAGTTCGACCAATAATTTGTTCCTGGGTATAACCGGTTACTTCACATTGATGCTGATTAACCAACATAAAGCTTTCGTCTTCAAGTCTTGTAATCGCAATGGAAAAAGGACTGATATCAAGCAATGTCTGGAATGCTGTTTTACTGGATTTAAGAGAGGCTTCTAACTGTTCGTATGTCGGTTTAGCTTCTTTTTTTTTATCTTGTTGTGGTCCATCTCTCCCCATAAAAAAACCTCCAGACTTTTTAGAAATAATATCTGTAAAATTTTTTGAACAACAACGATCTATCGACTTACTCTTCTTTAGAAAGTGCCTTTATATCAATGGCATATCCCACATCAAAAATCTCATGGCAGGATGGGCAGATAAACAGCCATTTTATTTTTGTTTTCTCTCTTTTCAACATGGTATGAAATCCATCCTGATATCCACAGGACGGACAAATCTTGAATTCATCTTCAAATGGTAGGGAATTTATTCTTTTGATCATATCATCTACTCCATTTAATTTTCAATCTTTTTAAAAAAAACATCAAGATTTTTGATACCCTTTTACAACCACTTTACCATAGCTTTTACGATTGGAAAGTGCTGTCAACCCATCACATATATTTTCAAAAGGGTATTGCTTATAAATTACAGGTTTGATTTTTTCAAAAGAATACAAATCATAAATCGATTTTTGTGTAAGTTCCACCGTGCCCGGATTAAACTTTCTATAATTTGACCAGTAAAGACCGATAAGGTCGATATTTTTTAATAAAAATCGATTTACAGCCACCTTTGAAATCTTACCGGAAGCAAAACCGATTACGATAATTCGTCCCTCAAAGGCAATGCACCGAGTGCTGTCTTCAAACACCTTGCCCCCCACAGGATCATAAATCACATCTGCACCATGCCCCTTGGTTATATCCATAACTTGTTCAACAAAATCATGCGTTTCATAATTAATCGCAGCTTCCGCTCCGCAACCCAAGCATACATCCAGTTTTTCCTGACTTCCGGCGGTGGCAATAACCCTTGCTCCCATTGCTTTTCCAATCTGGATGGCAGAGGTCCCGACACCTCCGGCTCCGGCATGAACCAATAAAAAATCATTCGGTGCAATTTTTGCCCGGTGGACCAGAGCCATATGCGATGTCTGATAAATAAGCTGAAGTGCAGCACTGTCCTCAAATGTCATTTCATCCGGAATTTTAAACGTCCCATCAGGATTGGCAACCATAAATTCCGCGAATGCACCATTGCTGATTGTCATGACCCGATCCCCTAACTGATATGGGCTTTGAGGACCTGTTGCCACCACCAAACCCGAAGCTTCAACACCCGGAACGAATGGCGGCTCATGCTTTTCCTGATATTGTCCTGCAATGGACAATATATCCAGAAAGTTTAAGCCAATAGCTTCAACCCGGATAATGGCCTGTGCCCCTTCAGGTTTAGGCACCGAAACTTTTTCTAAATTTAGAACTTTATCAAAAGGTCCATGATCTTTTGCCACCCAAGCCATCATCATATCTGCAACTGTCTCTGCTTTTATTGTCATAAAAAACCCCCTTCAGGAAAAATAATCGATACAGATTTAAGATGGGGCTCAAACATGACCTTTGTCAAGACGACCCCTAAATATATTCGTAATAATCAGCCCTTAAATATCTTCATTAAAAAAAACCGTGACAAATCATGATTATTAAATACAATAGGCTAAAGTACCCAAATGGAAAAATATTAAACGGATAAATATATGGCCTATAATTTTGATCAGATTATCAACCGGAAAGATACCGCTTCCCTGAAATGGGATAAATATAAGAACACAGACATCATCCCCATGTGGGTGGCAGACATGGATTTTAAGGCCCCTCAACCGATCCTGGATATCCTTGAACAGAAAATAAAACATGGGATCTTTGGATACACCCTTGTCCCGGACAAACTCGACACACTGATCATCGAAAGAATGAAAACCCTTTATAATTGGGAAATACACAAGGATTGGATTGTCTGGGTCCCTGGTGTTGTCTCTGCTTTAAACATTGCATGCAAGACATTTGGACAACCACATGAAAAGATTGTCACCACCACACCGATCTATCCACCTTTTCTCAGTGCCCCTGCAAATGCAGGGAAAGCTCTGATAACCGTACCCATGATCTATCAAAACCAACGGGCATGTCTTGATTTTGACGGCCTTGAGAAAGCATTTAAGCAGGATACCAGCCTGTTTATGTTCTGCAATCCTTACAACCCCTGTGGGACAGTGTTTACTAAAAAAGAGCTCCAGACGCTTGTGGACCTTTGTGACGCCAATAATGTAATACTTTGTTCCGATGAGATCCACAGTGACTTCGTTCTGGATGAAAACAAACGCCACATTCCCACCCCTTGTGTTTCGAAAAAAGCTTCAAAAATGGCCTTCACCATTATGGCACCCTCTAAAACCTACAACATTCCAGGGCTTGGATGTTCTTTTGCCATCATCCCGGACGAATCTTTAAGGCAGTCATTTAAATCAAGTTTGAGCGGTTTAATACCAAATGTAAATGCCCTGGGCCTTTTTGCGGCCCAGGCGGCCTATGAGAAATGTGACAAATGGCTTGGACAATTAATCCTTTATTTAAAGCAAAACTCAGACCTGGTTTATAACCGGGTTAATCAAATGAAAGGATGCCGCATCGCCCCCATCGAATCCACCTATTTAGCCTGGATTGATATAAGGGATACCAGGATTAAAGATCCTATAAAATTCTTTGAAGATGCTGGAGTGGGACTTTCCGACGGTAAATTTTTCGGTCAAACAGGTTTTGTCCGCCTCAATTTCGGATGTCCCAGATCTGTTCTTGAAACTGCACTAAAAAGAATGGAGGATGCGTTATGAATACAAGCTTATCTCACATATCCCCACCTATTAACATAGTT
Organism: Desulfobacula sp.; assembly: GCA_033852015.1. GTDB lineage: Bacteria > Desulfobacterota > Desulfobacteria > Desulfobacterales > Desulfobacteraceae > Desulfobacula. The sequence continues at coordinate 28,721 of JAWSVH010000014.1, read as the reverse complement.
AATTCATAGCCTTTTTCTTTCTTTTTTTATCTTGACTATAAATAGCGATCTTTCTATAGTTTTTTTAAATTATATCTTTATTTTTTAAGTCTTCCGTATAAACCAATTATTACTAATATAAGGAACTTTAAAAAAATGAAAAAGTATTTATTTAGTTTACTGTTATTAGCTTCAACCTTCCTGATTTTTTCCTGTGGCGACAAACCTGCTGAAGAAGCTAAAACAACCGCAAAGCAGCCACAAGAAACCAAAATGGCAAAACAAGCTCCTGCAAAAAAATCTGCCGATACCATCAAACTAGGTGTTGCCGGTGCTCACAGTGGTGATCTTGCATCCTATGGCATTCCTTCTGTCCGGGCAGCTGAACTGGTTGTTAAAAAAATAAATGCTGCCGGCGGCGTTCTTGGCAAACAAATCGAGCTGCTTGTTGAAGATGATGCCTGCAAACCGGAAGTTGCCGGCAACACGGCTACCAAACTTCTCTCCGATGGCGTGGACATCGTCCTTGGCCATATCTGCAGTGGTGCGACAAAAGCTGCCCAGGGATTTTATAAAGAAGCCGGTATTGTCTGCATGTCTCCATCTGCGACAACACCCGACTTAACCTTTAGCGGCAACTACCCCAACTTTTTCAGGACCATTGCCCATGATGCAGCCCAGGCCCAACTTCAAGTAAAATTTGCCATTGAAGTTCTCAAGGTTCAAAAAGTTGCCATTCTTCATGATAAAGGCGACTATGGCAAAGGTGCGGCAGAACTTGCCAGAACATATTTTAAAGACGCCGGCATTGAAGTCGTTGAATTTGCAGGCATTACTCCAAGTGCAGTTGATTATTCCGCAATTGTTACATTAATAAAAAGCAAAAAGCCAGACGCAGTTGTCTGGGGAGGATATCACCCGGAAGCATCTAAAATAGTTACCCTGATGCGAAAAAAGAGAATGGAAACACCTTTCATCGGTCCGGATGGCGTTAAAGATGACACTTTTATTAAAGTTGCCGGAAAACATGCTGAAGGTGTATACGCTACAGGCCCCTTGGATAATTCCACAAACCCCATGGCCATTCTGGCAAGAAAAGAACACCAGGATGCCTATGGAGAAGACCCCGGAGCTTTTTTTGATTCAGCGTACGCAGCCGCACTATGCCTGCTCAATGCCATTGAAAAAGCCGGTTCAACAGAATATAGCGCGATTGTCAAAAGTCTTCACACAGATTTGACAGATACCCCCCTAGGAAAACTCAAATTTGATGAAAAAGGAGATGCTATAGGTATAGGGTTCTCTATTTACCAGGTTAAAGACGGTGCCTTTGTAGAACAAAAATAAAAGACACTGCTATTATAAACACATTAGGGATCAGGCAAATCCAAGCCTGATCCCTTGCCTTTAATTTTATCCCGCAGAATTTAAACAGGATGAGCAAAGTTTTATGGATTTTGAATACTTTACAGCACTGATTCTGGGCGGCCTGACCCGGGGCAGTATTTATGCCCTTATCGCACTCGGATACACAATGGTTTACGGCATTATCCAACTCATCAACTTTGCCCATGGTGAAATATATATGATTGGTGCCTTCACCGGACTAATCGTATCCTCGGTATTAACCATGACAGGTATGCCGACAATAGGAGTGATAATATTAGCAGGTACCACTGCAATTGTTTACTCCTGCTGCTATGGATATACGCTGGAAAAAATAGCCTACAAGCCGCTGAGAAATGCACCTCGGCTATCCGCTTTAATCAGTGCCATTGGGATGTCTTTATTTCTCCAAAATTATGTACTTCTTGCCCAGACATCCAATTTTTTACCATTTCCCAGCCTGATACCAGATTTTGACTTCTGGGAACCCTATGCTCACCTTATATCATCTGCAGAACTTGTAATCATTATTACCACCGGTGTTGTCATGATTCTTTTAACGATTCTGATCAAATACACCCAGATCGGAAAAGCCATGCGAGCCACCTCCCAAGATAAAATCATGGCATCTCTTCTTGGAATAAATGTTAACCGGGTGATATCTATAACCTTTATTGTCGGATCTGCCACCGCAGCAATCGGCGGGCTGCTCATTGCATCCCATATCGGGCAGATCAACTCTTATATGGGTTTTACCGTGGGCATAAAAGCATTTGTTGCAGCGGTCTTAGGGGGCATAGGAAGTATTCCCGGTGCAGTACTCGGCTCTTTTATTCTGGGGTTATCGGAGAGTCTTTTTACAGGTTATATCTCCAGTGACTATGAAGATGTTTTTGCCTTTTTAATCCTTGTAATCATATTGATCTTCAGGCCATCTGGAATTCTTGGCCGGGCTGAAACCAAGAAAGTTTAACGTGTTTAAAGACAACATAATTATGTCCATTTTTAATGAAATAAAAAAATCGAGTTTAGCCGCTGTCTGGTTTATGTTTCTCACCTTTCCCATCATGGTAATTAAGGTGAACACCATAAACCAGACCATTGACTGGCGATGGATGAACATGATCTTTGTGGGTACTGGCGCCTTCTTTTTTTCTGCATTGTGGCGTTATATGATCCACAAAAAAGAATCAGATGAGACCAATGAAAAAAAAGAAGGTCTTTCCATTGTTCAAAAAATCCTCCAGGTCAAGCAGTTTTCACTGCCGGCATTGGCCATACTCATCATCTTTACCCTCTTATTTCCCCATCTTTTTTCCATGTACCAGACCAACATCATGATCTCAGCCCTTATATATATAATGCTTGGGTTAGGGTTAAATATTGTTGTCGGGGTTGCCGGCCTACTGGATTTAGGCTATGTGGCCTTTTTTGCTGTCGGTGCCTATGCCTATGCGTTATTAAACCTCCATTTTGGGCTTGGATTCTGGATCGTTTTACCATTGGGGGGGTTGTTGGCTGCCATTTTCGGCATTATTCTGGGCTATCCTGTTTTAAGGCTCAGAGGAGATTATCTGGCGATTGTAACCCTGGGCTTTGGTGAAATCATCCGGCTTGTTCTTGAAAACTGGAATGACTTTTCCCATGGTCCCAGTGGTATTGATAATATCCCCAAACCGGAACTCTTTAATTTTGATTTAGGCCTATCTGCCAAAACCGTCTATCTCTATTATGTTATTGTGGCATTGGTTATTTTCACTATTTTTGTTATCAACCGACTGACAGATTCCAGAATAGGCAGGGCATGGATCGCCCTGAAAGATGACGAGATCGCCTGCCAGGCAATGGGAATTGATAAAGCAAAAACCAAACTCAGAGCGTTTGCTTTGGGCGCCACCTGGGCTGGCATGGGCGGGGTCGTGTTCGCTGCAAAAACCGGCTTTGTAAATCCGGCAAGTTTCACCATATGGGAGTCTGTCATCATTCTATGCACCGTTGTTTTAGGTGGGATGGGATCTATTATCGGTGTTATATGTGGTGCTTTTTTATTAATTCTACTGCCGGAATATCTTAGAGATTTTGGCCAGTTTAGAATGCTTATCTTTGGAGCAGTACTTGTTTTAATGATGGTTTTTAAACCTGGCGGCATGATTGAAAATGTTCGCAGAACCTATAAATTTAAAACCGGCAGGACTAATGAAACCAATTCTCCAAGTAAATAATTTAATTATGAATTTTGGAGGTTTAAGGGCAATCGACAACCTTAACCTCACTATAAATGAAGGTGAAATTGCGGCCTTGATTGGGCCGAATGGCGCTGGAAAAACAACTTTTTTTAATTGCATTACCGGAATTTACACACCCTCCAAAGGAGACATTTTTCTCACGTCAAAAACCGGCAAAAAAGAAAGAATCAATGGTTTAAAACCCAATATTGTCACCCGCAAGGGCATGGCAAGGACCTTTCAAAATATCCGACTTTTCTCGTCCATGACCGTTCTGGAAAACGTCATGATTGGGTGCCATGCCACCACCCGGACAGGAGTTATCGGAGCGATTTTCAGGAGATCTGCCACCCGGGAAGAAGAAGAATACATTGTCGATAAAAGCTACTCCATACTAAAAAAAATGGAGTTGGATCAATTTGTAAATGAACTGGCCATCAATCTTCCTTACGGAGCCCAGCGCCTTCTTGAAATCGCAAGGGCTCTTGCGACAGACCCGTTTCTTCTTCTTCTGGACGAACCTGCCGCCGGCATGAACCCAATAGAAACCAAACAATTGGATGACCTGATTTTAAAAATTCGCGATGAAGAAAACATCTCCATTCTCCTTATCGAACATGATATGAAACTGGTCATGAGCCTTTCTGAAAATATCCATGTGGTTGATTATGGAAAAAAGATCGGAGAGGGCACCCCGGAAGAAATCCGAAATAACCCGGTGGTGATCAAAGCATACCTGGGAGAGGACATTCATGCTTAAAATCAGGAACATTCAAACCCATTATGGTAAAATCCAGGCCCTTAAAGATATCTCCATGGATGTAGAACAAGGCGAAATTATCACCTTAATCGGTGCCAATGGTGCCGGCAAGTCAACAACCCTAATGACTCTAAGCGGTATCACGCCCCCCACCCATGGCGAAATTTTCTTTCAAGGAGAAGATATCACAGGCATGGCGCCGGATAAAATTGTTTCAATGGGAATCAGCCATGTCCCTGAGGGCAGACGAATTTTCCCTTATCTTACCGTCATGGAGAATCTGGACATGGGCACTTTCTTAAGAAAAGACACCTTGGAAATTAAAAAAGATCTTGATTATATCTTTAATTTATTTCCGATCCTGGCCCAACGCAAGGGTCAGCCAGGAGGAACCCTGAGCGGAGGAGAACAACAGATGCTCGCCATTTCCAGAGCCATTATGTCCCGTCCGAAACTTCTTCTTCTTGATGAACCATCTTTAGGGCTTGCACCCATTATTACTAAGCAAATTTTTGATATTATCCGGAAAATCAATATGGAAAACAAAACCACAATTTTTCTGGTTGAACAAAATGCCAATCTTGCACTGCATGTAGCGGATAGAGGGTATGTCATGGAAACCGGAACCATCACCATGACGGATACAGGCAAAAACCTGTTAACAAATGAAGATGTCAAAAAGGCGTACTTGGGTATTTAAATCTCTGGCAGCAACGCCGTCCACTAATTCATCTTTTGGAGCATCGGCGGCGGTATCCCACCAAACCAACAAGACCCGAACCTAAAAGCCAAATAGCAGAAGGAACTGGGACATTGTTAACATAATCTCCACTCTCACTGCCCATTTGAGTTCTTAATCCTACTCGAAATTTACCACTATTTAGAGCAGCTATCAATTCATTTAAAGGATCAGAATCATTAGAATCTGTTATCTCAATCGTAAGCCATTCACCAGGAGCATTAACACCATTTTTGGGTACAGGGCTGTCGGAATCGGCTGAATAACCAACCACAAAATCGAGAAACGCAGAAGGGTCTGCACCGACTGAAAAAGAGACCCCTGGACTTGAATTATCTATAACAAATGACAGGTCAGTAAATACCGTTAAATCATAATCAAAATAAATATCCGTAATCGAAGGCTTATCAGCTGTATTGCGAAAAGTAAAATCCACTCCCCCTGTACCCTGAGCAACTTTCATTTCAAAAGAAGACTCAATGGGGACTGAACTAATCAAATCAAAATTATATGTTGCCGCTTGGACATTCACCGTCATCAAAAATATTGCAATCCATAATAAAAATGCCTTTTTCTTCATTACGCTTCTCCATTTTCAACTTTTCAATTATATATTCATACTCAACGTTTAAGCAAATATGCAATTTTTATTCCAGAACTTCAATGGAAAGATCAAGAGCACCATCAAAGATACATTTATCATCGCTATCTTTTTTTTAAGGGAAAAACCCCATAGATATTTGAGGTTAAATTAAGAAATAATTGTTATAAAATGAGTAATTATTGTCACCCTCCATATGAAAAATTTCCCCAATATTTTAAACCATCAAGGCCCATGCTTTGGATTAAATAAAGCGACCCAATATACTATCTCAAGCTTCATATCGATAACCCACACCATGAACGGCGGTGATCAATTTGGGCTTAGAAGGATCAAGTTCAATTTTTTTTCGCAATTGTGCAATATGTTGATCGAGGGTCCGGGTCGTACCCAGATAATTAATTCCCCATATGGCATTTAATATATTATCCCGACTGAGAACCTGACCTGTGTGTTTATAAAAATAACAAATAAGTGCCAGTTCTCTTTTGGAAAGATCAATATCTTTACCAAGACCTGTCAATTTAAATGTTTTGCAATTAATCTGATAGCTGCCAAATGTAAAGAGTGTCTCCACCTCATCATTTGGATGAATTTCCTGTCGTTTTGTCCGGCGAAGCACCGCCGATATTCTTGCTAAAAACTCATGAACCCCAAAAGGCTTTGTTATATAATCATCTGCCCCAAGCTTTAACCCCACCACCTTATCAATTTCTTCACCCTTGGCGGTCAACATGATTATAGGAATATTTTCATTGAGTATCCGAATATCCCGGCAAACATCAAATCCATTTTTCTCAGGCATCATGATATCTAAAAGAATCAGGTCAAATCCCTGGTTTTCGAATAATTCCATGGCCTGTTTTCCATTCTGTGCCTCTTTAACCTGGTATCCTTCACTTTCAAGGGTATCCACAATCCCCATTCGGATATTTACATCATCCTCTGCCACCAAAATTTTAATCTGACTCATGATGTTTTATCCTTGCTGTAAAACAACTGCCATTTCCCGGCATAGGTTCAAACGTCAAATCCCCACCAAGATCCTGCAGGATCTGTCTTGCAATACTTAATCCCAGCCCGGAACCGGGTTGTTTTGCATTTAAAGTATTATCCACCCGGTGAAACTTCTCAAAAATAATTTCCTGCTGTGCTTTTGGAATCCCCGGCCCATCATCACAAATTTTCAAAAGAATAAAAGCCTCTTCTTTTTCAAGAATAAAGTTGATAAACTTTCCATCAGAAGCGTATTTCAAAGCATTATCCAACAAATTTAACACAACCTGCTCTAACGCATCTTTATCTGTTCTGATCCTATAGTCACCTTCTCCAACTTGTGTTGTAATCTCTATCTCCAGACTTTGAATCCGAATACTATGGGCTTGAATAATATGATTTAAAAACTGATCCATTTGAATCGCTGCATATTGATACTTTTTTTTCCCTTGCTCAAGTCTTCCAAAATCCAGCACATTATTGATCAAACGGGTTAAGCGATGACTCTCGTCCACAATAACCGACAAATAGGTCTGGGTTTTATTTTCATCGGCAACTCGCTTGGACAATAAAAGCTCTGCATACATCCGAATGCTGGTCAGTGGCGTCTTTAACTCATGGGACACCGATGAAACGAATGAGGTTTTTTGTCTGGCATCTTTCATATTCCGAAGAGTCATACGGGTCAAAAGAACCCCTCCAGATACGATAGCAACAATAAATATACCTAGCAAAATCAGTGAAAGATATAAAAATCCGTTGTTAGCCACACCACCTTTCTGATCCATGAAAACACCCAACCGCCAATGGGGGAGCAATAGGGATACAGGAATTACCGACACAGGAATGTCCTTGATATCCGGTGCGAACCCGCCTGTTTGATGCATAAAATTGTCATTCCCATCCATCAATACCATGGCCCAATTTTCCTGTGACAATTTGGGGAAGTCAGTAACCAATCGCGACAGCAACGTCATTAATTCCAACTCAACACCATACACCGGACCTGTTTCATATTTTTGAACCCAACCTAAAATATATAATCGATTCTCACTGAACCAGGGTATCCAGTCCGATGTTTTGATCAAGCGTTTATTAGCTTCCAGCGACAACATGATAGCGTTCTCTTTTTCAGGTGCCATTTGTGCCATTCTTGACAGGTCAACCAATGTTTTACGAGAAGATTTTTTTCTCACTTTTTTGGGAACTGTTTCATACAAAACCGAACCAGAATCCGAATCGGATATATACTGCTTTTTGACTTCTTGCTTTAAGTGATCTTTATTAAAATCAAATTTAATTCTTCCTGAAAACAATGCATCATACCGGGCAATAAATTGTCTTTCCTCTTTAGTGGATTCCATTCCCCTGACTGGATAATCAAGGTGCCCGTCTTGTCTATATATGAAAACATTTCGAACCAGAGGGTTGGTTTCTTCCCATTGAACCAGATTTTTTTCAAGCTGGTTCTGATCCAAATCGAGCAACGACTGCACCAGATTTTCTTGTACCGCTTCGATGGTCAGATGGATGGTGTCTGATATCGTTTTTGTCCGTTCAACCAATGCATCTTTGGCGGACTGGGTAATTCGATCCTGTTCATGAGAAAGCAGCTTAAATGCCACGGCAGCCATGATAAGGGTGGGCACTAAAAATAGTGCCCAGAAAATAATGATGGATCGATAACTTGTCATGGTTTTGGCCAAAACTCCCTTTTATTGTGACTGCTGCTGATATTTTTTCTGATACGACTTGGTTCTCAAAATTTTTCGACTTTTTTTAGTCATCCCCTGGTCTTCAATACTTTCTGCCTGAACCTCCAGCGCATCAGCCTCTTCTAATAACTCTTTATCATTATAAAAAGAACCCATTGTTTTTAATTTAGCTGCAGACTTTTTTAATTCTAAAACCGCTTCTTTTTTCTTACCTTTATCTGATAATGCAATTGCTTTTTCCTGGGCCAGTGCATTAAGATTCAATTGATATTCTTTCACGACATCAATATTAGTAGATTTGGCCACTTTTTTGGGGTCACGACTAAATGATGCATATGATATTCCTGATGATTTTTCTGACTTTTGATTAAACGGATTTTCATAATTCACATCTGCCTGGGCAATCATCATCTTTGTTCCGGAAATTGACTTCGGAATATTAACTTTCACCAACGCATACTTTTCTTGATCCCCATATAACTGGTTCATGAACAATTCTATTTTACGTCCCTTGATCCGACCTTCCCTTCCAATAATATCGATGGCCTTCACACCATCAGGAAGCGTAATAGTAACCTTTACACGTTTTGCGACAACATTTAATACATCTCCCAGTTCTGCTGCGAAAATCCTTGGCAAGTCATATCCCGACTCAACAAAGTACGTATTACCATCACTTTTCTGAGCCAATTTGGCCATAAGATCTTCATTATAATCCGTACCCACTCCCACGGTAGTGACTGAAATATTTTCTTTAATCAACGCAGCTCCAAGTCGCCCTAAATCATCAGGCATTCTGGGACCAACATTGGCAAGCCCATCAGACAAAAGAACAATGCGATGAATATAATCATTTTCAATATTCTTGCGTATCTCAGCGGCACCCTGGCTGACGCCACCAAAAAGAGCCGTAGATCCGCCAGCCCTGATCTGCTGAATCCTTCGAATAATACCCTGTATATCTTTTGCATTCTGAGCCGGAATAATGGTATTTACATTTGAATCATATACCACGACAGAAAAAATATCCTGCAACCCTAAACGTGTTAAAGCCTCAATCGCTGCTGCCTTTGCCTGTTCAATTTTATTACCACCCATTGAACCGGATTGATCCAGAACCAGTGACAAGTTTACAGGAGGTCTTTGAATATGAAGCGGAGCAGATGGAGCATCAAGGGTAATTTTAAGCACCACATCCTGGGCATTTCCTGCTGGGAGGACTGTACGATCAGTCTCCACTCGACAGATAACCCTTCCAGCATCAGTTTTTGCCCAAACACCCCCTGTCATTAGAGCATAAGCAATCAATGCGATGAAAATTGAAACTATTCTTTTGGGGGACAGTATAATTCGTTCCATAATCTTTCTCCTCTGTGTGATAAGTTAATCAGTTTTGTTGCAAAACTTCAATAGTAAGCGCTGTTTTGCATTTGATTCAACTATACAGAACTCAATTAAAGGAATTGTCACCCGCAAGTAAAAAGGTTGTAAAAAAGTTGTAAAAAACAAAAAGCCCCCTAAATTTGATCTAAACAAACTTAGAGGGCTTGTATTAAGAAAATATCAATGATCAGGAAATCATTCGGGCAAGATCCTTAGCATTTTCAAAGGCCGGTTCAATAATAGATTGCATTTTTTCTTCATCAATATTGTAAACCGATACTGCCTGGGCAATCATTTCATCCACACCATTATTGGCTTCATCTTCCCGCAAAATAGAAACCAGTCTCACAGGTCCCAGTGTTTCTTGATCACTGTCAGCGCTAGGATCATGGTGATTTCTTATGGCCAATGCAATATTCTCCGGCAAGCCCCATTCACTACAGATCCATGTGGCCACCTCCGCATGATCCCATTCTAAACACTCTCTTTCCAGTTGAACAAGATCGCCGCCTTCCAGATGCCATTTCTTAAAAACCTGGTCATAATCATCACTTCGATGACACGCTAAAAACGGCAACGCCATATCCTGAAGAAAAGAGGCGGTAAAACATTCAGACTCCTTTGAAGGACACATGATCTTTGCTAAATCCTGAGCCAATAACGCCCGCCGAGCTGAAGTCAGCCAGAATTCAGCCGGATCATGCCATTGGCAGGTATTTTTTGGGATACCTTTGGCTACTCCCACCCCGAGAACCAGAGATTCAAGTTGAGACATCCCTACAAGCGCAATGGCCTGCGTTAAATTCTCAACTTTATTGATCGGAGAAAAAGCAGCAGAATTGGCAATACCTAAAAGCTTTACAGAAAGACCCGGATCAAGAGAAAGCGACTGTGCAATATCTGAAGCAGAAGAGTATGGGCTTCTAATTTTTTGAAGAATCTGCATCACCACAGCAGGAAAAGAAGGGAGCTGATACCCTTTTAAAATCTCTTTAAGTTTAGCTTTCGGATCTACCTTATTTTTAAAAAATGAAAACATACTGCTCCTATTTAAAGTTATTCTGCCCGTCGGGCCATTTTATTACCAAGAATACTTAAAAGCCCACCAAGCCCCATGTACCCGGAAATAGCCTGGAGTGTCACAAACACCTGGGCAACCCAGGAAGATGGGACGGCATCCCCGTATCCAAGGGTTGTTAATGTTACAAAACTAAAATATATGGGTGAAAATCCCGTGGCATGCCTGCCATAGTCGATACTTACCTGGGTATAAATACCAGCAAACATCATTGTGACAATAAACAACCAGACAAACCATCTTAAAAGACTTCTACCGCAATCTGAGGATGCCCACCATAATAAGTATATCGCCTTATGAAAGCGTGAACGTGTCTTAAATTCATACAGATAATTTTCATCTGCGATGTATCGTCGGACAAGATAAGCGCCTCTTAAATCCAATCCCCTAATATCTGTACCCAGCCATCTTGCATGTTTAAAATTAACAATTCCCAAAAGACGACAACCTTGCATATCTGCCAATTCAAAATTGGTTCCATACACATTACTTTTTTTCAAATCGCTTTCAAGCAACTTTGCCCGGGTAAAAATTGCATGGGATAGGTCGGCTTCTGAAACCCGTGCATCTTTTAAGTTCGATGCTCTTAAATCTGCATGGATCAACTTCGAATGACTAAGGGTTGCATCACTTAAATCAGTATTAATCATACTCGCGTAGGACAAATCTGCACCACCAAACCCACATTGTTTTGCACTGCACTCATTTAGGCTTGCATATGTCAAATCAGACCCGATAAACTCACATTCATCCAAAATGGCCTGCTCAAAACTTGCCTTATGACAATTTGAATAACCCAAGGCTGTCCCCGTTAAATCAGAACGATTCAAGTTGGCATACGAAAGATCATAACCGGATAAATCAAGACCTGTCAGATCTTCATTAAATAAAGTAATACCTCTTAAATCAATAGCCAAAGGACGTTTGGCGCTCGTTTTTTTACACTCGTTTTTCAGCCGTTCAAGCATCAGACTTAAAACAGTCACACCAAGATCTGGATCTTTTTCATCCCATCTGGATCTTATAGCAATCTTTTGGGCCTGGCTTAAGCTATCTTTTTTATTTTCCATATCGCCATTTTCATTTTATACCCGCATGTGAACATCCAATACAAAAAACTGCATAGATAATAGTATATCAATCCTTTTTAAAACTAAAGCATAAAAACTTACCAAATATTGAAAGATATGACAAAGTTAAGAATATATATTTTTTTATTGTATTTTTCTTGACAAAAATAAAGATCCTGTCCTACTCCATCTTAATAAAAAACAACTTTTACTTGAACAATAAAGATTTTCACCAAAGATGAAACTGCATTCCAAATATGCAAAGAATACTGACTGAAAGCAGATTTAATATATAAAGGAGCACTTATTTTTATGGACATTTTTTTCAACCCTCGCTCAATCGCAGTTGCTGGTGCTTCTCAAAAAGCCAAGCTGGGCAATCATGTAGTGAACAATCTTAAAACTGGTTTCAAAGGCGATATATATCCAATCAATCCCAATTATGAAAGGATTGAAGGGCTGCCCTGTTTTCCTTCCATTGATGCAGTCCCAGGTCACGTGGATTTAGTGATTATCTTGGTCCCCGCCGTTGCCATCCCTGCTATACTGGAATCGTGTGCGATAAAGGGTGCAAAGCGAGTCATTATAGAAAGCGCTGGGTTTGATGAATCCGGCCAGGAAGGCAAGTCCCTTCAAAAACAGTGCAACCAGATAGCACAAAAAAACAATATTCGTTTGTGGGGACCCAACTGCATGGGCCTTGTAGATATTCAAAATGAAAAATTTTTTACGTTTATGCACCCAAGAGTCCGCGCCGAGGGATTTCTTCCCGGCCATATCTCTTTGATCGTTCAAAGCGGTATGATGTCAGCAATTTTTCTTGTAGAACTTGCCCGTCGAGGGATTGGAATCGCCAAAGCATGTTCCATTGGTAATCGTTCAGATATCAATGAATGTGACCTCCTCGAATATCTGGAAAGTGATCCAGACACCCGGGTAATTGCCCTCTACCTGGAGTCAATGCCGAATGGTCGTCGTTTTGCCCAATTGGTCCGGCAATCGACAAAGCCCATTGTTCTGCTCAAGGGTGGTCAAAGCCATGCCGGTGCAATAGCAGCCATGAGCCATACTAGCAGCCTGTCTGGGAATTCCCGCCTGTCGCAAAGTGTTTTAACAGGCCAAGGCGTTGTTATGGCCGATAGTATTTACCAGATGGCGGATATGGCCAATGCACTAGTCAATATCCCTCAAATGGACCCTGCCTGCCGCATTGCCATTATAACACTCAGTGGAGGTGCAGGCATTCTTGCATGTGACGCTCTAGAACGATGTGGCTTACCCGTTGCAGATCTTTGCGAAAAAACCAAAAAAGAACTCCAACAAATATTTCCACCCTGGATGTCACCAGCAAACCCCATTGATCTTTTCCCTGCAATCGCCATGCGTGGCCGAATGGTTGCATTCATGGGTGCAATTAATGCCGTCATGAAAGATAAAACCATCGACGTCTTGATTATCCATGTCGTTGTAGGTTTGGAAGATTCAACCATAGACTTGATGGAACTAAAACAAATGGCCAATAAATATAATAAAATTATTATATTCTGGTTGATGGGAGTAAAAAAAGGAAAAGAAAAATTTGCACAAGATGCAAGGCTATCAGGATTTATACTCTTTCCAGATGTCACTGAAATTGCCCAATGTCTAAAAGCGATTTCTCATTATAATTTACATAAAGACAAGACGATCCCATCATTTGCCAATCAAATTTCAATAGATTCAACTCCCAATCCCTTGCCGGTTTTAAACTCAGCACAAAATGTTTTAGATGAGTTTGAGAGCAAACAATTGCTCAAACAATGGAACATTCCGGTGGTAAATGAAAAAATTGTTCAGAACACAAATGAGGCATGGACGTTTGCAGACAATACATCGTTACCCATCGTGCTCAAAGGTCTGGCTCCTGACATGGCTCATAAAACAGAACATAATCTGGTTAAGCTCAATATTTCCAATCAGACCATGTTAGAAAAAGCATTTGCACAGCTACAAAGCACTTTAAATGGCAAGGGTCAAATTCTGATTCAACAACAAGTCTCTTTTGACTATGAACTCATTGTAGGCTTTTTAAGAGACCCTGAATTTGGTCCCTGCATCATGTTTGGTCTTGGCGGCATTCTTGCAGAACTTGAGCCCGACGTGGCATTTGCACTGGCACCCTTGTCTGTGGATGATGCCGTGGCATTAATTCACAGCCTGAGAAATGATAAACTGCTTAGGGGATTTCGAAATATACCCCCAATTGATGAGTACGCTGTTGCACAATTATTAATCAATCTGAGCAATCTGGGAACTGCTTATCCCATGATTGAACAAATTGATATTAATCCGTTGGTAATTACCCAGGGGATACCTATAGCAGTCGATGCAAATATTATAATAAAAAATTGATTAAATCAAAACCGGCCGGGAAAACATCTTTTGTGTTTCCCGGCCGGAAATAATAAGAACTATAAGAATCCAACTTAATCCATAATCTCATCCGGTGAAATATCCAGTGCCATTGCAATGCCTTTTCCATAAGCAGGATCCGCTTGCATGCAGTTTGAAATATGACGAAGCTTCACTTGTTTTGATGCATCCATTATGGAGCATGCCGTATTTTCAAACAAAACTTGCTGTTGTTCTTTGCTCATCTGATTAAACAATATTCCTGGCTGGGTATAATAGTCAGTGTCTTCTCGCTGATTCCAGTGATCTGCAGCACCTTCAAGAGCTAAAGGCGGCTCTGCAAAGTCAGGTTGTTCTTCCCACTGCTCATAGCTATTGGGTTCATACCCTATCGTACTTCCATGATTACCATCCACTCTCATGGCACCATCTCTGTGATAACTATGGAAAGGACACCGGGCCTTATTAACCGGAATCAGGTGATGATTGACCCCTAAACGATACCGCTGGGTATCTGCATAAGAGAAAAGACGCCCCTGGAGCATTTTGTCTGGAGAGAATCCAATGCCCGGAACAACGCTTGCCGGATTAAATGCTGATTGTTCAACTTCAGCAAAATAATTTTCCGGATTTTTATTGAGTTCAAACTCGCCAACCTGAATCAAAGGGTAATCTTTTTTAGGCCAGACCTTTGTCAAATCAAACGGATTATAAGGACAAGTAGCCGCTTCTTTTTCCGGCATGACCTGGATAAACATGGTCCACTTGGGAAAGTCCTTATTTTCAATACTCTCATACAGATCTCTTTGATGGGTCTCCCGGCACTTACCAATGGCCATTTCTGATTCCTGATCGGTCAAGTTTTCAATGCCCTGCTGGGTTCGAAAATGAAATTTCACCCAGTATCTTTGGTTGTCCGCACTGATCAGACTAAACGTATGGCTTCCAAATCCATGCATATGGCGATAAGATTTAGGGATCCCTCTATCACTCATAACAATCGTCACCTGGTGAAGTGCTTCTGGCAATGATGTCCAGAAATCCCAATTGTTTAATGCGCTGCGCAAGTTGGTTCGAGGATCTCTTTTTACCGCATGATTCAAATCCGGAAATTTTAGTGGGTCACGTAAAAAGAAAACCGGCGTATTATTACCGACCAGATCCCAGTTTCCCTGTTCCGTATAAAATTTCATGGCAAATCCCCTGATATCCCTTTCAGCATCCGCAGCCCCTCTTTCTCCAGCAACGGTTGAGAACCTTATAAACATATCGGTCTCCTTACCAATATCAGAAAATATTTTAGCCTTTGTATATTTAGTGATATCGTGCGTCACTGTAAATGTACCATAGGCGCCAGATCCCTTGGCATGCATTCTTCTTTCCGGAATAACTTCACGATCAAAATGAGCCAATTTTTCTAAAAACCAGACATCCTGAAGTAATTGTGGGCCCCGGGGGCCTGCTGTCATCACATTCTGGTTATCGGCAACGGGTGCACCAGCGTTATTGGTCAATTTTTTCTTTTCAGACATACTTAGCTCTCCTTTTTTTAGTCAAAAGATAGTTTGTGTTATTTGATAATTGTTATCATTTATGGGCAAAAAAATATATTGGCTTAGTTTTTCACCGAACAATCACCGCAGATACCAAAAAAATCCAACCGATGATTTAAAATGGTAAAATTAGTCTCATGGGCTACCTCCTTTTTCATCTCATCCAGACTTTCCAGGTCCGGGTCCACTATTTTCTTACATTTAATACAAATCACATGAGGATGGGGATAGGGTCGTTTGCCATCATACCGGTTCCCACCGTCTGAAAACCCCAGTTCCAAAACCTCTCCTACAGATTTAATGAGCAAGATATTTCGATATACTGTAGCAAGGCTCATGGTAGGAAAATTCTTTTGCAACTGAGCATAAATATCTTCTACACTGGGGTGGCCAATACTTTTTGCCAGGATATCAACAATCGCCATCCGTTGAGGAGTGATCTTATGCTGTTTTCCCCTCAATTTCTGAATAATTGTTTCAAATCTTTTTTTTGAATCGGACATTTATTGACCCGCCAATGTTAAATAATAAAACTGCTAAATAATAAAATTATTAATTGATAATCATTATTAATTAACATTGGTTTTCATTGTGGTCAAGCTATCTTTTTCAAATAAATGCTTCCGATACCCAATCAAACTTTTTCCCCAACAATATATCAAACGATATTTAAATAATTTCAATTCACTTGATCTGGAAATTTTATAATAAATATAGTTCCCTTTCCTAAAGTAGATTCTACACTCAACGTCCCACCATGGTTTTTATTAATGATAAAATACGACACATACAAACCTAAGCCTGTTCCTTCTCCAACATCCTTTGTTGTAAAAAAGGGTTCGAAAATCCGATTTTTTATTTCCTGGTCAATACCCGGACCATTATCTTCAATTTCAATCGCAACCTGATTTTCAATATATGAACTTCGAATAATGTATTTTGGAGAGGAGATAGCCGCGCCTACCATAGCTTCTGCCCCATTTTTCAAAATATTTAAAAACACCTGTTGAATTTCACTCTTCTCACAATTTATGGGCGGAACACCCTCCTGGTATTGACGCTCAATCTCTATGGTACGGAAATCATAATTTTTTTTCATATTATAGCCACTGCTAACCATCTCCATGGTAGTCTCTAAAATATCATGAAGATAATGAGCGGATTTTCTATGTTCACTTTTCCGACTGAATGACAACATATTAGAAACAATATGAGCGGCCTGTCGACCCGAAGACTTCACCAGATCCAGCATGGAAAAGATCTCTCGCTGTTCAAGATATGCTTTCAAATTTTCAAGATTAACACCACAATCCTGGGCCGCCCGGATATTTGCCGGCAAATTATTGGTCAATCGATCCTGAATAACCTGATTATTCTGAAGAATACCCGCAAGTGGATTATTAATTTCATGGGCCATACCTGCTGCCAGCCCCCCCACAGACAACATTTTTTCAGACTGGATCATGATCTCTTCAATCCTGGATTTTTCCGAAATATCATCCACACGAATTACAGCCCCATCTTTATTATCAGATAAAATCGGATAGATAATAATATCTACCAATATCATAGTTTCAAGCACCTTGAGCTTAACTTTTTCCTCTTTTTGAACCGCCTGCCTGTCTATTGCCCGTTTTACCATAAAGATATGCCCGGAAAGCTGGGGAAAAACATCCTTAAGGTCTTTACCTTGGGCCTGTTGTGCAGAAATTTGAGTTAAGCGCTGGGCTTCCGTATTCCACTGGGTGACAACCCCATGGGCATCCAAACTAATAATAACCGAAGGCATCGAATTTATAATATTCTTGATAAACTCCTGATAACTTCTCAATTCCCGCTCTGCTTTTTTTATATGAGAAATATCAGTATAATTCACCACTATGCTGCCAGGGTTATTACTTATAGCAGGATAAGATGTCGCATTAATATTTACATCAAGATTTTTTCCACATTTCGTATATCGACGGGATATAAAAGAATAATTTCCTTCTGGTTGTGCCGTTATTTTTTGAATGGCAATTTGAGTCTCTTCAATATTTTCTTTTGGAATAAAATCAATTTTTTGTCCTAAAAGTTCATACAACTGCCAACCAAAAACCCGTGTAAACGCAGGGTTAATATAAGTTGTCTGGCCTTGTTCATTGTAAAACACAATGGGGTTAGGAGAAACTTCTAATACCAGTTTGTGGATTCTTCCGCTTTCTGCAAGTGCATCCTGAGCATTTTTCCGAGCCGTAATATCTCTAAGAACAATCAGCCACCCAACTTGATAATTTTTTTTCGTCTTCAAAGGAGAAAGGCTTAAATTACAATATTTTAACTTTTGCCCAATTTCGAAGGAAATTTCAGTTTCAAGCGAGCCGGACTGTTTTAAAGATACAACCTGATCATACAATTGTGGCAAAAGGCCCTTTAAGGATGTATCACCAAAAGAGATATCTTTAATTTGAAAAACACTTTTAACCGCCTGATTCACCTCGAGAATCTGATCCTTCTTATCCACAACAATTACTGGATCAGTCATACTCTCTATTATTGTTTTATGGGCAAGTGGAATTAAATTTAACATCTGGTATCTCAATAATGCCCATAAAAAAACACCCCCTGTAAAAGCAAATGAAACAGGCGTTAAGTCGACCATGAAAAAAATTTGAGGTTGCAATGCATAGACTATGTTAAAAAACCAAGGCAGAAGAATTCCCATCAGAACAAGTATCAACTGTTTTTTTAAATTTCCCTTAGCCGAAATTAATGCGCGGATCAAAAGAATACATCCAAAAAATACAAGACAATAGCTAAACGCTTCTACCATCCAAAACCCGGGACCATGGGTATAAACTATCGTCGACAAACCAACCTTCTCCAACACTTTAACATCCAGCCACATCAAGTGGTGGTAATGATTGGTAACAACCAAAACAGACATCAATAAAGGGAAAATACTCAGCAACAAATATCTTTTCTTCAACCCAACTTTAGGATTTATCATCGAAAAGACAAAATAAAGAAATAATAGCGGTATCCACAAGGCACTCATATATCCTATTTTCGACCACCACATCTTTAACGCCTGCTCAGGCCATATAAACTCCACACCATCGACCAATGACCAGATCGCTGCTGAAACCATTAAAAACAATAAATACCTAGCACTTTTCTTTTGCCAATGAAAGGACATCTTATGCGCAATAAATATGGCTACCGCTCCGGTAATAAAAGAAAATAATCCAAACAGGACTGACCAGTTAAATGGCTGCAAAGGAATATACTCCTCAGAAAAAGATTTGATTTTCTCACTGTATCAAATTCAACTCATTTTACCAGCATATTATTTGTACTCTTTATTTTTCTTGACCCGTTCAATATAGTCTGAAATGACAAACATTATAATCAATTAAATAAAAGGAAGCGCAATGAAATTTTCCATAGACCATTTTAATTTAAATGTACTGGATCTTGAAAAAAGTCTGACGTTCTATGACAACGCCTTAGGGCTTAAAGAAATCCGGCGTAAAGAAGCCAAAGATGGCAGCTATATTATCGTATTTTTAAGCGATGGCTCTGAAACTGGGAAACTTGAACTCACCTGGCTAAAATCCATGGATCGCCCCTATGATTTAGGCGATGAAGAATTCCATATTGCATTTAAAACCGCTGATTTTGACACCGCACATGAACTCCACCGTAAAATGGACTGCATCTGCTACGAAAATAAAGAGATGGGTATTTATTTTATCAATGATCCAGATGGATATTGGCTGGAAATCGTCCCGGTCCGTTAATCAAACACATACATGTAAATCACTTTTACGTTGAAAAGGATGCTACCACCGGATAATGATCTGAAGGGTATTGGCCGGCGTCATTATCACAAACGACCTGCCTGTCCAGAACCCTTATATCACCCCGATGCAAAATCCAGTCAATATGCCGACCTGTTTCTTTACCGACAAATTGGTGGAAAGTGGTCGAATGCTGATCTGCATTCACTTCATTAAATCCATTAAGTTCAAATGTTTTCCAGGCCAGGCTTTGGGCATTAGAATTAAAATCACCGGTAATTATCACAGGACAGTCTTTGGGAAATTCAGATAAAAACTGACACACAAGCTGAGCACTTTTTTCCTGCACCAGAGCATTAAAATCAAAATGAGTATTGGTCACAATGATTTGATCACCTTGTTTCTCAAACAGCCCCATAACACATTGACGAGGCCATTTAGAACCTTGCATTTTTGATTCAATATCTGGCGTGGAACTTAAAAAAAAGTGCTGGCTTTTCAAACATTTCCAGGTTGCATCATAGAAAACAAGATTGCTTTGCCACCTTTCTTCAGATGGATTATGCCACCCGATGTAATGATGACCCTTTAAATGGTCGATTAAAAACCGGGTTTGAAAATGATTGGACTCTTGGAAACCAATAAATGTAACAGGATATGTATTAAAAATGTCTGCAACCAGATGTTTCCGACTCTCCCAGGCATTCTCTTTATCATCTGCAAGCCCAAACCTGAGATTAAAACTCATGACACTAAATTTGGCATTCTTCCCTGATATTTTCGACATTATTTTCCTTTTCATCCTTACTTAAAAGCCTGATTTTAATTTTTACCAGAATTAAAACAAGTTTTAAAGTTTGTTTTAACAATTTAAGTTTACGCCTGCCTGCAATTAAGATAAATAAAGAATCAAATATGAATCATTGCCACAATCGGCAAACCAAATAACAAAAGGATGCATATGGAAACCAAATATCTAAAGCTGAATATCGAGGCAAAAGTTGCGACCATAACTATTTATCGCCCGGAAAAAAGGAACTCGATCTCCCCGGATGTACTTGTGGAAATTGAAGGACTTTTTAATGAGATTTCTGCCAGAGAAGATGTCAACGTGGTTATCCTCACTGGAGGGGAAAAGTATTTTTGTTCAGGCTTTGATTTAAATTATATCAGAACCCTCGAAAAATCATCTAACGAAGATTATATCAGCCTTTTCCACAGAGCGTATCGAGCCATCCTGTTTTGCAGTCAACCGGTCATCGGCGCTGTGGGCGGACCTGCTATTGCCGGAGGATTTGATTTAACCCAGATGTGCGATATTAGATATGCCTCCACACGGGCAAAATTTGGCCAGCGAGAAATTGTTCTATCCTTAACTCCTATCATGGACCCCTTATGGAGAATCATCGGCATGGGCCGGGCCAAAGAAGTCGCTTTAACCGGAAGAATCTATGATGGCCACGAAGCCGAAAAAATGGGATATGTAAGCCAGGTCTTCCCTGAAGGCCAAATGCTGGATGAAGTTACCAAGATTGCGACAACCATGGCCACCTATGACAAAACATGCCTTAAAGAGACAAAAATGCTGTCCAACACGACGCTCAATCAAGACTTAGATACCGCCATGACTCAACAGGAATGGCTGTTCAGAACATATATTGGATCTGAAGATAATCACAAAAGAGTCGATGCTTTGCTGGAATCTTTAAAAAAATAAATTCTTTTCCCCTTGCTTAACCTCTTGACCAGTTTTTTTTAGGCACGGGGAGATGAATTAAAGTCTTCCAATTATTTTTTCAATCTACCCAGATAATAAAATCCATTGGATCTATGTTTGTTCATTGTAGTATAGACCAGCTGCTCAAATTCTAACTTTTCAAATGGTAAGGTCAGATGAGCCAGATAATCTTTTGTGTGGTGTCTTAAAACCGCCCCCTCATCGAGTTCAAAGATCCCATAGATGTTATATTTTTTTTCAAAAGCCTTGTAACGGCGAATATTTCGATCATCCGTATTAATCAAAAAATCATTTATATATAAAACACCGCCCGGTTTTAACACCCGACAAATCTCCTGCATCATTAATTCTTGAACCTCATCTTCAACAATACAGGTTAATACCGCCACCAAAATAACGACATCAAACACATTGCTCTCAAATCCGAAAGGAATCGCCGCTTCAGACAACTCAAGATACGGAAAAAGTTTTTTCCCTCTTTCGATCATTTTTGGTGAATAATCAACACCACAGCTTTGATCAAATCCTTCTTGCCAAAGTTCATCCAATACCCTTCCGTAACCACATCCCACATCCAATATCCGATCTGTTTTTAACACATGTCGATTAAAGACCTCCATTGCAAATGGTGTGGTGAACTCTTTTTTTGATGCGGCTTTATCCCAATATTTTTCCTGGTTCATATTCATAGTTTTTAACATAAAAGAACTGTTCATATATTTCAAGCCAGATTGCTGAAAGCTTGACATCGACACGGTGGATTGTGCATATATGTGCCTATGAATATCACGGTTATTAAAGACTTCCCCCTCCCTTTTAAAATAAAAGAGCTAATAAAAACATTGATCAAAAGCAAAAAGGTGCCCTCATATGACATACAACATTCCCGACCCAAAAGGGTTTCAATATCTTGAAGATCTTTCCACAGCCTACTGGTACTCCCAGGTCTTTTTTACTGCTCTTGAATTAAAACTTTTCATGCATCTTGACCAAAAGAAAACGTCCATCCAACAACTGTCCAAAGCATGCACCTGCAAACCAGAAGAACTGCACCGACTGTTAAGAGCTCTGGAAAAAATGGAGCTGGTCAACCACCAAAAAAGTTCATGGTCAAACACCCTTTCCTCCTCCACATTCCTGGTGCCCGACAAACCAGATTATATGGGAGATTTTTTTCTTTATCGCCAATATATGCGTCCAAGCTGGGATATGCTCACCCAGAAAGTTTCCAACACCCAGCTCTCAAAAAAAGAAGATCTCACATATGAGCAAAAAAATTATATGTATGTAAAAGCCATGGACACCATTGTCCGGCAAAAAGCAAGACAGATTGCTAAAATCATTGCCCCCTTAAATCTATGCGGGGCTGTTCTGGATATAGGGGGAGGTGCTGGAGGCATGGCAAGAGAGTTGTTAACGGTTATGCCTGGATCACATGGAAGCCTTCTTGAGATCCCGGAAGTAATCCTGGCGGCAAAACGACTTTATCCTGATCCTGAAAAATGGGCACACATCACACCCATCTCCGGCGACTTTCGAACCCACGAATTTAACACCTCTTTTTCGTTAATAATCCTGAGCAATTTTCTACACACTTACAGTCCAAAAGAGGCCCAGGATTTGCTTATAAAGTCTATTAACCTTTTAGAAAAAACTGGCCACATTCTCATTCATGATTATTTCCCGGACCGAAAAGGCGTTGCACCGCAAAAAGGATCACTCTACGACCTTTCCATGATGCTAAACACCTATAACGGTGCATGCCATGAAACAGGATTGATCACACAATGGTTAAATAAAGCAGGGATTAAGAATATTCATATTACGGATTTAGACACGGACACATCTGTTATTCTGGCAGGACCCAAATAAGCCACAAGAAAAACAACTATTATTTCAATCTTGGACAATTCGTCAAAGCCAAATGCTCTGGCAGTGCCATAGCAGCATATAATTTGCGAACCAGTTTAGGATCGCAACGGTCACCATTTTTCAAATCTATATAAGCCTGATTTGACACACCGGAGTTTTCCAGAATTTTTTCCAGAGGAATATGACTTGTTTCCATAGCATCGATCAAACTCAAGGTGCCAGGGCAGATATGACACTCTTGATCGTAAAAGGCCTTAAATGATTTGCTATCAAATTTTTCATCTACAATCTGTTTAAAAAACAGCATGCCACTTCTCCTCCAGAGTTTGCTCAGACGTCCTATCTAAAAAACTGTCCCGATAATCTATCACTTTGCTGATAAATTTTTCCGGAACTTTCTGGGTATTTTTTAAAAAAACATAATATAAAACAATAAATTTCTGGTAACAAAAAAAATAGAGCACTCTTACCTTGTCCTGAGCCAGGTTAAACCGGAGTTCATGTATCCCATCATGGAGGATATCTGCATAGGGCCTTGGCAATACCGGTCCCTGTTCCTCTAAAAGGGATAGCAGCCGCAACACTTTCACCTGATGTTTTGGCTGGCATTGATTGATAAAATGGGTCACCGGACAGGAACGCTCGATTTCATCACAAAAAAGTATCTGCCATTTTTTTTCCATCTGCTCTTATTCCTATAGAAAAATATACGCTCAATTCACAAAGCATCTTCATATCAAATTTTTAATATGTTTAAAAGATCATAACCTGTTGCAAACAAAACAAAAACACAAGATATCGATAAATCTCATCCTCGATTAATATTTTTTTATACCCCATTACCAATGAAATATGATATATTATCAAGTATTATAGCTCAGTTGGCGCTCCGCTTATCAAAAACACCGAAACCCTTTTTAATATCATATTCAATTCAGCTATAATGCCATGTTACTATTCAAAACCCTTTTAAAACAAAGAGAGGTTAAAATCGCTATGGCTCAAAGCGATAAAAACACTGAATTACAAATACTTTTGATAGAAAAAAATCCTGAAATCATAGAGAAAATCGAGCAGACGATTGCCGACTCATCAGAATTTCCATACCAGATTCATCAGACAGAAAAATTAGCAAATGCGCTCGTGCTGCTATCATCAGGTCCATTTGATACCGTTTTGTTAGGACTTGCACTTCAAGGCACCTCTGGAATTGACATCCTGAAAAAAATACTCGAGGCGGCAAACACCTGTCCTGTCATCGTATTTGGATCAAACGAAGATATTGTCTATGCACAAAAAATCATGGCCATCGGCGCCCAGGATTATTTAACCGAATCATCAATAAATACCTCAATCCTGCCCAGAGCCATTTTTATGGCCATTGAGCGAAATAAGAAGTTACAAACCATTCTCAGAAGCGAAAAAAAATTTAGAACAATCATCGATAATTTGCAGGATGCTTATTATGAGGTTGATTTACGCGGCAATTATACCTATGTAAACAAACCGACTGCCCATCGGCTAGGATACACTCCCGAAAGCGTTATTGGCATGAATAACCGGAAATTCACCTCTCCCGACATGGCTAAAAAAACATTGGCTTTTTATAGCGAAGTATACAAAACCGGAATCCCGGGAACCATGGATGATTACGAAATCACTGATAAAGATGGTTCAAAAAGCATCATTGAATTATCCGTTTCCCTGCTGCGGGATGAGAATGGAAATCCAATCGGTTTTAACGGTATTTCCAGAAACGTAACAGATAAAAAAATGGCATTAAAAGCCTTAAAAAAAAGTGAAGAAAAATATCGTAATATCCTTGCCAATATTGAAGATGGATACTTTGAAGTTGATCTAAAAGGACGATTGACTTTCTACAATGGCGCTTTGGGTAATATGTTTGGGTGCGACGATAAAGAGCTGTTACTGGTGAACAATCAAAAATATATGGACGCTAAAAATGCTCAAAAAGTCTATCTGGCTTACAATGAGATATACAAGACTGGCCAAGCCAATCGATCCCTTCAATATGATATTATCCGATTTGATGGCATCAAACGATATATGGAGAGTTCTGTGTCCATAATGAAAAACGAAGATAATCATATAATTGGTTTCCAAGGAATCGCACGCGATATCACTAAACGAAAGCAGGCTGCAATAGAACTGGCAGAGGCGAAAGAACGGGCAGAAGCAGCCGACCGTTCCAAAAGCGACTTTTTAGCCAACATGAGTCATGAGATTCGTACCCCCATGAACGGGGTGATTGGTATGTATACATTACTACAAGGAACCGAACTGACATCTGAACAGATTGATTTTGTGGAAACAGGCAAACAAAGTGCCGACAGTTTATTAACCGTGATCAACGATATTCTGGATTTTTCAAAAATCGAGGCAGGCAAGCTGGACATTGAAACCATTAATTTTGATCTGCGTAAAGCCATTATGGATATGATTGCACTGCCTGCCATGCTGGCTCAAAACAAAAAGCTTGAATATATTTATCAGATTGATCCGGAAGCACCCTCTCTTCTGATGGGTGATCCTGGCCGTTTGCGCCAGATCATTATGAACCTGTCGACAAACGCCATCAAATTCACCCAACAAGGCGAAGTGGTTTTTCGCATTTTCCTGGAAGAAGAAACGAACCAAGAAGTCACATTGCGTTTTTCCGTACAAGATACCGGAATCGGCATTTCCACAGCTGATCAAGCCCGGTTGTTCAATTCATTTCAGCAAGTAGATGCCTCCACCACGCGCAAATATGGTGGAACAGGTCTTGGACTGGCAATATCCAAACAACTCTCCCAACTGATGGGAGGAAACATCGGTGTAGAAAGCGAAAAAGGCCAGGGAGCAACATTCTGGTTCACCGCCATTTTCAAAAAACAAGAACAGCCCCCGACCACACAAAGAACAGTGCCTGAAATCATCCGAGGTAAACGGTTCCTGATTGTGGATGACAATCAGACCAATTTAAAGGTACTGCTTGGATATTTCAAAATGTGGGAATGCCTTTGCGACACAGCCCTTAGCGGACAAAAAGCACTTACACTGATACAGACTGCTGTAGAAAAAAAAGAGCCATATGACCTTGTCATCTGCGATATGCTCATGCCTGAAATAAATGGCGCTGAGCTTGGAAAACACATTAAATCAGATCCCATTCTTTCTGACACTCACCTTATTATGCTCACATCCCAGGGATTGCGAGGTGACACAAAAGAGATGACAAAAATTGGTTTCGCTGCTTATCTTACAAAACCCGTCGGTGATTCCGTGTTATTTGACTGTATCGCCACCGTTCTGGGTAATACAAAAAAATCAAATAAACCCAAAAAACACCCCCCCATAGTAACACGGCACACATTATCCGAGGCTAAAAGGCAAAACGTTCTTATCTTGCTGGTTGAGGATAATATTATCAACCGAAAACTGGCAATCCATCTGCTCAATCGCTTTGGTTTTCAAGCTCAAGAGGCTGTCAATGGCAAAGAAGCCATCAAAGCACTGGAAAAAACAAGGTATGATATCGTTCTCATGGATATTCAAATGCCTGAAATGGATGGTTTAGAAGCCACAAAAATCATACGAGATTCCAACTCAAATGTTTTAAATCATAATATCCCTATTATCGCCATGACCGCCCATGCCATGATAGGAGATCAAGAGATGTGTCTGACCGCTGGCATGAATGATTATATCACCAAACCCATCCAACCCGATGCATTTCTAAGTGCCATTGAAAAACAATTATAAATTGTTGAAATCTAAAACCCATCCAAACGACCATTTATTTTTTGCCCAGGCCTAAAAAGTGTGCTAAACCGTGTGTAGATTCGCATACTGAAAATTGTACCTGAAAACGAAAGGACTCAAATCATGACGAACTCACCAGAAAACGATTCCCCGCCAATAGAACATAACCAGTTCGATCTTCTAAAATCCAAACGGTTCGGACCCTTTTTCTGGACTCAGTTCACCGGGGCCTTTAATGATAACGTATATAAAAATGTCCTGATCCTGATGATTGCATTCCAGGCCACTGCATCGGCACCAATGAATTCTGATATTCTCATCAATGTGGCAGCCGGTCTGTTTATCCTTCCTTTTTTCCTTTTTTCCGCCATTGCAGGCCAGATTGCAGATAAATACGAAAAATCAAAATTGATTCGCATGGTTAAAATCACTGAAATTATTATCATGTCTTTTGCTGCGGTCGCACTCTATTACAATCAAACGGTTCTGATGCTTATCCTGCTTTTCTTCATGGGAACTCAATCCACATTTTTTGGACCGGTAAAATATAGTATTATGCCCCAGCATTTAGATGATACCGAGATTATCGGCGGCAATGCTCTGGTTGAAATGGGCACCTTTGTTTCCATTCTTTTAGGCACCATTGCGGGGGGAATCCTTGCACTACAGGGGAAAGGGTGGGCTGCCATCGTCGTTCTTTGTGTCGCAGTGGCAGGATGGCTGGTGAGCCGGCAAATTCCAAAGGCAGCTCCAGCAAGTCCAAACCTTAAAATCAACTGGAACCTGCTGACCCAATCCATTAAAACCATACGCTATGCGCGAAAGGAACGGGTAGTATTTCTCTCCATCATGGGAATCTCATGGTTCTGGTTTTTAGGTGCCTGTTACATCACCCAGATACCGAATTATACCAAAAACATTCTCCACGGATCAGAAGGCGTCGCCACACTTTTACTGGCCATGTTCTCCATCGGTATTGGGGCAGGTTCTCTCATCTGTGAATGGCTTTCAGGGAAAAAAGTTGAATATGGGCTCGTACCCATCGGATCTTTAGGCATCTCTCTTTTTGGTTTTGATCTGGCCATCGCCTATCCACTGTCAGATTCGCTTGTCCAGCTTGGCATTCTTGAATTTATCCAGACTTCCGGCGGATTACGGGTGCTGTTTGATCTGATCATGATCGGTCTGTTTGGGGGGCTTTACATTGTCCCACTCTTTGCCATTGTCCAAACCCGAAGTGCAGAAGAATACCGATCTCGAATTATTGCAGCAAACAATATTTTAAATGCGCTTTTCATGGTGGGTGCTGCTGCCTGCGGTGCTCTTCTACTGGGTGTCGCAAAACTGACCATTCCCCATTTTTTCATTGTCATTGTTATCATGAATATCGCTGTCGCCATCTTTATTTATTCATTGGTACCCGAATTTACCATGCGATGTATGATTTGGGTGTTGACCCATATCATTTATAGAATAAAACATGTTAATTTATACCGCATCCCACAAGAAGGCCCTGTCGTAATCGTATGCAACCATGTTAGCTATGTAGACGCACTGATCATCGGCAGTTTATGCAGAAGGCCTGCCCGGTTTGTCACCTACAAAGGCATTTTTGACATCCCCATTCTCAGCTTTATTTTCAAAACGGGGAAAGCCATTCCCATTGATTCAAAGAAAAAAAATCCAGA
>JAWSVH010000111.1:0-28714 GCA_033852015.1 Desulfobacula sp. | reverse complement strand
TTGTTCCCATTGGGAATGCGGGCAATATCTCCGCTGTTATGAATGGATTTATTAAATTTTTTGATGCCAATATCATTGATTCGCTACCCAAGATTATCGGCGTTCAATCAGAACACGCAGACCCGGTCTATCAATACTATCTTGAACCTGATGAAACCCTTCGAGAATTTGTGCCTGTAGACACTAAACCCAGTGTCGCCCAGGCAGCAATGATAGGAAACCCTGTATCCATGCCCAGAGTTATCCAAATTGCTAAAAGATACAACGCTCTTTCCGGATTTCAGAATGTGTTCTTTACTCAGGTAACAGAACAATCCATCATGGATTGGCAGCTATTAGCCAATAAAAATGGGCATATTACCTGTACCCAGGGAGGAGAATGTCTTGCAGGACTTTCTAAAGCAGTCAAAAACAACCTTGTTTCAAAAGATGAGACCGCCATACTTGATGCTACTGCCCATGCTATTAAATTCTCAGAATTTCAGGATTTGTACTTCAAATCTCAAATTACCAAGGATTATAAAATAAAATCAAATCCTGATTACATTAACCTGCCATCTTTAATCTTACCAGATGACACCAAGATGGTTCCATCACAAAAAAAACGCTTAAATGAAAAAGATTTTCAAAAGTTTGTAAAAGATATTTCCGATAAAATAGCCCAACGGCTAAATTTAAAAGAATCTTAATCTACACTTATGACAAGACGCATTTTTCTTAAAATTTTTATTTTTTTGGTATTCCCTCTTTATTTGGGCACCTCTCCCTTATTTTTATCTTTCTGTCATGCAAAAGGAGTCAAAACCTCTTATAAGCGCTATTCCATCTTCAAAGTCAAAAATGAAGATATCCTTTGTGAACCATACAAGGTTACTAAAGACGACTGGTTATATAAAATATTTAGAAAGAAAGGCGAAATATCAGAAAAAGATTTTCCCCATTTTTTACTCATCTTTAAAAAAATAAACCCTCAAATATCCAATATAGATGCCATTGAGCCCGGAATTCATATCCTAATTCCTTTAAAAAAAGTTCAAAAAAATGACTATGACCAAAGCACACCTGGAACTATAGATGTGCCAGTGATAGAATTTTCAGCCATGCATGACGATCCTGACCTAGCACCTTTTTTAAAAAAACATAAAATAATAAAAAATGAAAATATTTCAACACTCATTGATAAGGAATTTTTAGATCAAACCGGCGCTCTTTCTCAGGAAGGTTTGAAAGCGTTCCAATTGGCAAACCCAAATATTAAAAATATTAATATCATCTATGAAGGCGAAGATATTTACCTGCCGGATCCTTCAATAAAATCTGAACCCTGGTTTAAATCCTTTCTATCCGATAAAGACAAAGATCGCAAACTTGAGAATGATCAATCTACTCTTAAGCCTAACAAGATAGAAGCTTACCAATTAATACAATTAAAAAGATACTCTTCTCTTATTGGTGGTACGCTATTAAGCCAAGGCAAAATGTATTTCCCCAAAAAAGATGGCATGGACACAGTTTTGGACCTATCATCTTCACCCATTATCAATACAGATGATGGATCTAAAATACTTATTATCTCCGGTGAAAATGTAAATGACAAACTATTAAAAAACGTCCAGTCCTATTGGAAAGGTCTCAAAATCCAATTGATTGCAGAAACCCTAGAACAGATAAAAGACAGCTCAAATAAAAAAACCCCTCAAAAGCCCAGTAAAACTGCAGAGTATAAACTCATTGTTCAAACGCTTCTCGCGCAGACAGAATATGACTATCTCCCAGACGCTAAAATTCCTTTCATTTTAAACAATATGCAGCTTGAAGCATCCTTCGGCAGAATCATACGAGAAGATACCACCGATCTGTTAATTAACTTTGGCAACGTATATGGTTCTGCTCTATATGTTTTAGGAAAAAAAGAATTTAAGATCATATCCATAACTCCCAAACTTAGCCCCCTTGAATTAACAAAGACATTATTTTCTAATTTAGGATTCGACACCTGGAAAAATCCATCATTTTTTACAGGCAAAGTGATTGAAACTATCAGCGGCCTCTATGCGACCAAAGATCAAAGCAAAATATTTATCCCTACAAGCCCGTTAACCAACAATGCTGCAAACTATTTAAAAAAAGAAAATGTCAAAGTTTTATCCATTAAAGGCAGTGTATTAACCCTATAAAGGAAATATCCCGCATGAAAACACCCTCTACCCTATTTATAATTCTCTTTTTATTTATGTCCTGTGCATCTACTTCTGTGGGAACCAACAAAAAAATTGAAATTGCTGTCGCCACTCAGAGATTAGGTGAAGAATATTATAATGCTGGAAGGTATACCGCTGCATTAAAGAATCTTCTTGAAGCATACGAAACCATCCCCAATGACCCATACCTGCATAATAGTTTAGGTCTGGTGTATCTGGCCAAAGACAGAAATGACCTTGCCCAGACTCATTTCAAAAAAGCATTGTCCCTAAAACCCAGTTATATTCATGCAAAAAACAATCTTGGTGCAACTTTTATGAAACAAAAAAAATGGGCTCTCGCTATCCAATGCTTTAAAGAAGTTTCTGAAAACCTTTTATATGCAACCCCGGAAATTCCCTTATCTAATTTAGGCTGGGCCTATTTAAATCAGAAACTTTATAAAAGAGCAAAATATTACTTTAATAAATCTTTGGAAATCCGACCTGATTTTTTAGTTTCTATCCATGGGCTCGCATCAACATATACTAAATCCGGATATCATTACCAGGCACGTGATTACCTTCTAAGAACCTTAAAAAAATATCCAGACACCGCTATCTTACACGCTGATATAGCAAAGGTATACGAAAGATTAAATGATTTTGAAAATGCGAAAAAATCCTGGCAGGTCGTTCTCAGACTTGTTCCTGAAACGTCTTCTCTTTCACAGGAAGCCCAGAAAAAACTCTACAAATATTAATTAATTAGATGGTTTTATAAATTTATTTCTTTTTTGTTCCAATTGCACAATTGACGGCGTAATAAAGATTAAAAGCTCATTTCTTTTATCTTTATTCAGATCCGTTCTAAACAGTCTGCCTAAAATCGGAATCCCGGAAAGGAATGGTGTGCCAGTACTACTATCAGTTTGTGTTGTTTTAACAATTCCGCCAATAATAATCGTATCTCTATCATTCACTAAAAGCTCGGTTTCAGCCTCATTGGTAGACAATGATGGAATACCACTGATAATGTCACCGATGTCATTTTTGGTCAGGAAAATTGTCATGGAAATACGACTATCTGGTGTTACATGCGGAGTAACTTCCAAAAGCAAATCAATACTTTTAAATTTGACAGAAGTCCCGCCACCCTCAGCTTTTTCTTCATAAGCCACTTCAAGGCCCTGTTTTATCTTGGCTTTCTTATTATCCAATGTCAAAATACGCGGAGATGATACTATCTTGATATCCCCTTTGGTTTCTGATGCAGCAATCTGAGCATTCAAGCTTAAAAAATTAGAACCCAATATCCTGTAAAAATTAAAGGACCCCGTATTAACCGGAGCTGCGAGTGGACTGTTCAATGCCACATTAAAATCACGTTCCCTTCCTGTTGGTGCAGTTTGACTCTTGGTAAATCCCAAACCCAACCCCAATTCCCTTGAAAAATCTTTCGTAACCTCAACCACCTTGGCTTCTATCATAATTTGGGGGGTGACTTTATCCAG
The DNA here is from genome assembly GCA_033852015.1 of Desulfobacula sp. Lineage (GTDB taxonomy): Bacteria > Desulfobacterota > Desulfobacteria > Desulfobacterales > Desulfobacteraceae > Desulfobacula. Next base: position 25,020 of record JAWSVH010000111.1, on the reverse strand, counting down.
GCGATAAATTATTTCCTTAGCCTGATCAACTTTAGACTGAATATCTGTAATAATAACCATATTTGTCCGCTGATCAACACTAATTCGCCCCCTATCGTCTGTCAACATTTGTGATATATGCGGTTTTATGTCTGTCTCTGCATCTGAGTAATTGATAGGGATATATTCTGTTACCAGGGGTTCTATACTTTCTTGCTGTTGCAATGATTTCTTTTTTGCCGCAATCATATCCTGAAACGATTTCTCTTCTTTGCTGATAGTACTTAAAGTGGCAATTCGTATTACATTGCCCTCTTTTTTCTGACCAAGATTATTCATCTTTAATACCAAATCAAGTACTTGGTCCCAAGGTACAGGTTCTTCAAGAGACAAGGTCACTTTGCCGGACACGTCTTTATCGATAGCGAAATTAAGGCCGCCAACACTTCTTAAAATACGAATAACATTCTTAATATCGGTCTCATAAAAATCTAGCTTTATTTTTTCGCCGGTATATTCTTTTTTTGCACCAAACATTTGTTCTTCTGCTGTCTTCTTTTCATCTACTCTCTTGTTTGGCTTCATCTGTAGGGGCTGTGTTTCTTGTGCTGGCACCTTTGCCATCTGAGTCTGCTCACCACTGATAACTTGTTTTTTCGATTTTGCAAAGACCGGTGGTTCTATGCGGGAAGGTTCGAAAAATATCGAAATAATATTCTGGTCCTGAACAATCCGGTAAGGGACATTATCCCTGGTCTGAATCTCTATTTTTGCATTTTTTTTCTTTCCCGGCAATTGGAGTGGCATAAGGCTTTCCACTGCAGATTTAAAATAATGGGTTAGCAGTGCGCGTTGATGATAGTATGGGATAACCGTGTTATACAAATTTAGATATAGCTTTCCGTCTTTTCCCTGGGCAATATCGTATTTTACTGGATGATTGGTCTGGACAACAATATCAGATTTACCATCTTCCATTGTATTAAATTCAATATTGGTCATGGTTGCCGTTTTCTTTGGAACAATCATGGAATTCTCAGAGACAGCTTCAGTCTTAGACATGTTTTCAACAGACGCTGAAGAAAGTGTTTCTACTGATTTATTGGCCATCTCCATGTTTTGATCCGGCGCACTAGAAAGTGAAACCTTCAGCGTATTATCAACCTCTTTAACTTCATAATTCAAATCCTGGGTTAATAAAATTTCAACCTTTACAATCGTCTCTTCTTTATCTGCATATGTGACAATAAAATCCCCGATACTTTTATATTCCGAGGGAGGCGTCTCAAAATCATTAGAAATCTTTGTGTCCGTAAAATATACAGCTATCCCAAATGGAAAATCCTGTTTGATTGAACTCCAGCTCAATTTTTGATTCCCCTGGATATCAATTTCAATCGCCTGATCGGTCTGCTTCATAAAAATTGCGTTTATCTGACGTCCAGAAATAATCTCAGCTCTCTTTTCTACTTCATCCGTCTTTGTATGCTGTGGTTCTTCTGTTTTTGGAGATTGAGCATCTTGGGCAACACACCCTGCAATCATGAATACAGCAAAAAGGATGCAAATTATTTTGACCATATAATTTGTATTTTTCACCTGAAAAAAAGGCATATTACTCCTCACTATCATTTTTATAAAGTTTTATTTCCTGAACTTTTTCTTTAAGCTGACCTTTAAAATCTTTTGCAAGTTCTTTAATCATAATACTATTTTTTTTAATTTTAAATACTCTACCCTGATTTTTCCCCATATAAGTTCCAATCCCAACTTCATACCCCTTTCCATTCGCTTCTTCCACCATTGCTATCTGTCGGCCTTTCATAATGATAACTGCAACCAAGCGAATCTGACTCAATTCGATTTTTTCAAGAGGAGTTAAAATCCGTTTTGGGCGTTTATCAACAAAAGCCACAGGGTCTTCTGATTTTTCCTGGATTAATGGCCTGAATGGATCAATTTTACCCAGAGAGTCATAATGGTCTGCCTTGAATTCATCAAGGTTTTCAGATTTAATGGACAGAGCGTTTGCTTTTTTTAAGATTTTTTCTGTTTTCATAGCTGGCAAAGCTGCTTCTTTTTTTAAATTTTTCTTATCTTTCTTCTCATCTTTTGGGGATGACTTTATCTGAGCTGCAGGTTGAGATACCTTTTTTGAAATCACATTGGAGACAGATTGCTTTTTCACAGGAGGTGCATCATCACAAGCGATCAACATAAAAAATGAGGCCAATGCAAAAACTGTTGAAGTAATATTTAGCTTAATGGTCATAACCTTTTTATCTGTTCCCTATTTCTTTTTTCTCTTCCGTTTTTTATTATTTTGGGGTTCTTTTTTCTCCAAGAACATATACGTAACCGCCTGACAACTCATTTCAAGGTTTTTTGCACCTTTTTTAGATTTTACGTTTACTTTATTAATGTTCACAATTCTATTCAACCGACTAATTTGAAGGAAAAAGTCAGTGATTTGATGATATCTTCCTTCAACTTTTATCGAAACAGGAATTTCCTTATAAAACTCCCTGTTGATTTCTTTGGTCGGCTGGAATAAGTGGAAAATAAGCCCGGCATCACTACCTGCTTTTGAAATACCCGTCAGCAAGGATGGCAATTCACGGTTATCCGGCAGTGCACGCATAGCAATAGAGAATTGCTCTTGTTTTTGGGCCATTAATTTTTCATATTTTAAAATCTCAGCGGCTCTTGCTTTAAATGTATTTAATTTTTTAACCTGAGCTTGATATTTCTGATCAAGTTCTTTTAATTCATCATGCTTTGGCATCGCTATAAAATAATAATATGTCCCACCAATAACAGCAAAGGTTGCGATACAAACAATTAGACGCTGCACGATAGTCAACGCTCCAATTTTTTCAAAAGCACTATTCAGCTTCTCTTTTATCTCACTTATATTTTGATTTTCTTCACTCATTTTTTGCCTTGTATTTTGGGCGTTTCTCTCCTACTTTGGCATTACTTTTCGGCACAATAATTCAAAAGATTTAAGCATAACACCATCTTTAAACTTTTTTATTTTAGCCGTTTTCAGATCTACTTTATTGAAAAGTGATGATTTTTCAAGTTGTTCCATAAAATCAGCTATGGTCGGATTATCATATGCAATCCCCTTTATGATAACTGCACCTTTTTGTGTTTTAAAACTTTCGATCCACATGCGACCTGGCACGATAAGCCCTGTCATACTATCAAATAAAACCAGTTGCCTATCTTTTTCTTTATTTAATGAACTGACAATTTTAAGTTTCTCATCAAGCGCTTTAAGATTTTTTTTAATTTTAGTTACCCGGTCGGCCTTTTCTTTATATTTAGCAATCTGAGAATTAACCTGTTTTGTCTTATCTTTCACAGTTTGAATTTGTTTATTCATATACTGAGCATACCAGAATAAAAGAACAGCTGTTAAAAAGATCAACAAAGAAAAAATAGAAATCTGCTTTCTTATATTTTCTTTTTTTCTCGCAATCCGAAATGGTAAAAGATTAATTTTTATCATTTGTCATCCACTCTTCGCAGTGCGAGCCCGATGGCAATAGGTGCCAGCGGACCTGCTTGGGTTATAAAAGAGTCTGGAAATTTCTTTTCATTTACAATCAAGCCCTCAAATGGATTGATAACAGAGACATCGGCCTCTAACTCAGATAAAAGGCAATCTTGGAGCCCATTAACAAAAACACCACCGCCACTAAGAATAATTTTTTCTACCGTTTCTTCGCCGGCCGATGATTGATAGGTATTAACCACTTCACAAATTTCAGAGCACCACAATTGTGCTATTTTAAGACCTATTTCCTGAATTTTATCGTGACTGATCATATCCCCGGCTTCACCATTTACTGCCTGTTCAGCTTCTTCTAAAGTCACCTCAAACTGACTGGCTATCTCTTCTAAAAACTGATTGGTTCCAGAAACCGTATCTCTCATCATTAAAGAAGTATTTGCTTTCAGAATATTCAAAGAGGTCTTTGACGCCCCAACATCAACCAGCATCGTTATTTTTTCCTGACTTTCATAGGGAAGAATTTCATAGGCATTTTGAAGCGCAAACGTATCAACATCAATAATTTTTGGATTCAGGCCAGCCATATGCACCAAATCTATATATTCTGCCACCAGGTCTTTTTTAACCGCTACCAAAAGAACATTTATCTGATCGGGAGAGAACTCACTTTCCCCTATAATCTGATAATCAATATTAACGTCATCAATATCATAAGGAATATATTGTTCGGCTTCTGAATAGATCGCATCATGCAATTCTTTGTCCGACCGTTTTGCTAAATTAATGGTTTTAATAACGACCGAATGACCGCCAGTTGAAATAGCTACATTTTTTTCACTAATTTTCTGGGATTTGAAAAGTGCCTTAATATCATTGGCAAGGGCTTCCATATCAACGATTCGGCCTTCAACAATTGTTCCTGTTGCAATCCGGGCCATACCAAACTTATGAAGATATAATCCCTTGACGGTTTCTTTAAGCTCAGCCAGTTTAATAAATGAAGAGCCAATATCCAGACCTACAAGATGATCTTTTTTCCCAAATATCATAAACGTTCACAATAATTAAGGTTAAGCCAATACCGCTTGGGTGTATACCAGTAATAATCTTTTTATTGATCTGTCGCCTCAATATTACTATACTCTGATATGATATCGCCCCAAAGTCAAGTGATATCATGTTTTTTTATTTAAATAAGTACCAAATATTTTTACAAGCTGTCAACCTAAAAACTAAAAAACTGTGAACTTTATGCCACAAAATCCAAGCAAATTACAAAAGATAAAACCTTTCAGGTTAGTTAAATTTTTCACATTCTCATCGCTGGTAATTATGTTTACAGCAACGATTGTCATATCTGCTTTAAATGCCCACTGGGTCAGAAGCATCCTTTTGCAGAAAAGTGAAGAATATGCCAATCTCTTGGTTGAAAACCTCAACCACCAAATCATTTCTAGATTCATGATACCGACCTTAAGACGATATCGTGAAATCCGATTAAGAAAAAAAGAACAATTCCTTTTAATGGACAAGGTGGTTCATTCCACTTTGCATGGCTTTAATGTTGAAATGGTGACCATTTATGATGAAAACAACATTATTTCCTACAGCTTTGACCGAACAAAGATAGGCCAGGAAAATGCCGGCGGAGTTCACTATGAAAAAGCCATGAAAAGAGTCGCCACATCAAGACTTCTTCAACAAGGAAGCTTTTTAGAGCTATTGTTTTGGTTTCCTGAGGAAACCAAAATTGTCACTTTTGCCCCGTTAAGGGCGGAAAAACAAATTTCTCCTGACCCGGCTGACCCAGTTTTAGGGGTCATTGAGATTATCCAGGATGTCTCAGATGACTATAAAGACGTCTTCAAACTTCAGGGATTAATTATTGGATCCTGCTTCATTGTAATGGGATTACTTTTCATTGTACTGCGATTTGTTGTCAAACACGGTGAAAAAATAATTGAACGGAGAGCAGATGAACGGCTCAGACTCGAAGAAAAGCTGCGCCAAGCCGAACACCTCTCTGCCATCGGCGAAATGACTGCAGGGGTGTCTCATGAAATAAGAAATCCGCTTGGCATCATCAAAAGCAGCGCTCAACTTCTAAAAAAGAAAATGATTCGCCTGGATGCCAAAAGCAATATACCGGATATTATTGTTGAAGAGTCCTCGAGAATGGATAATATCATTACTGACTTTCTAGATTTTGCCAAACCAAAAATCCCAGATCTACACCCATGTAGGATAGAAGATATTATAGAAAAAAACATTGCATACCTGACTCCCCAGATAAAAGACAATCAGATTCAACTTATCCGGAAAATACCCAGCCATCTTCCCGAGGTCATGGCAGACAGCGCCATGCTGTATCAGGCTTTTTTGAACATATTATTAAATGCTTTTCAAGCCATGAAAAACAAAGGTTGTATTACCGTTAAAATCCATTATAATCCAGACAATATTGTCATCAATTTTATGGATAATGGCAACGGGATTAAACAAGACACCTTAAAAAAAATATGGACACCATTTTTCACAACAAAGGACATGGGAACAGGTCTGGGGCTTGGGATGGTAAAAAACATAATTAAAGCCCATAACGGAGACATTACCATAACCAATATGGAGACAAAAGGCGCCAACGTAGAAATCACATTGCCGGTTTAGGAGACTATTTCAAATGGACACTGTTCTGATTGTTGATGATGAAAAAAACTACCCTACAATTATAGGAGAACTTCTTGAAGAAGAAGGATATACATCTGTAACCGCCTCCAGTGGAATGGAAGCATTAGATATTTTAAAAGCTGACGTAATTGATCTGGTTCTAACCGATGTCAACATGCCAGGTATGAGTGGCATCCATTTGTTAGAGAAAATTAAAGAGATAAATCCAGACATTCCTGTTATTATTATGACCGCCTATGGCAGTGTTGAAAAAGCAGTAGATGCCATGCACAAAGGCGCATACACATTCATCCTTAAACCCTTTGAAAACCAGGCTTTGACGGCTCATATCGCAAAAGCAATTTCTGTCTACAGAATAGTCCAGGAAAACAGTACGCTAAAAGATGCTGTCCAATCAATGTACAGTTTTGATAACATTATTGGTAAAAGTAAATCCATGCAGCAAATCTATGAACTTATTAAAAAAGTTGCACCTTCAAATGCCAATTTTCTTATTGAAGGTGAAAGCGGCACCGGAAAAGAGCTTGTTGCCAAATCCATCCATTACAATAGTCAAAGAAAGAATGGCCCACTTGTCGCTGTAAATTGCTCCTCCTTTGCCGAAACCCTCTTGGAAAGCGAATTGTTTGGCCATGAAAAAGGGGCTTTTACCGGAGCCACAACCATGAAAAAAGGTCGATTTGAAATTTCTGGCGGCGGGACCCTCTTTTTGGATGAAATTGGCGAACTGCCCACCTCCCTTCAGGTCAAATTACTACGGGTACTCCAAGAAAAAACAATTGAACGCGTTGGGGGAACCCATACGATACCCGTTGATTTTCGCCTCATAGCAGCCACGAATAAATGCCTTGAAGAAGAAGTAAAAAATGGCAATTTCAGAGATGATCTTTACTATCGCCTCAATGTGGTAAAGACCATCATTCCACCCCTAAGGGAAAGGCCAGAGGATATTCCATTGCTTATAAAACACTTTATAAATAAATATACGAAAGAAGAATACACCACCAGCAAGGTCTCTGATATCAACACCGATGCCATCAAGATACTCATCGATAACCCATGGAAAGGCAATGTAAGAGAACTTGAAAATACGATAGAACGCTCGGTCATCCTCTGTAATGACACCGTTATAAAAGCCTCTGACCTTCCAACTCAAATCCGGCAAAGCATGCCTGTTGAATTAGACTTAAATGGCATACCAGAGAGAGCCGGCCTTGCGGAAACCTTGGCAGCTGTTGAAAAAAGGATGATTAAAAGGGCCATGAGACTTTCTGGAAATGTACAAACAAAAGCGGCTCAAATACTGGGCATTGGAAAAAGCGGTTTAAACCAAAAACTAAAAAAATTTCATCTAGATAAATAATCTCAGCAAAATAGTTTTTAAAAAAACAAACTCGTTCATAATTTTTAACCCAACCCATTATTACAATTTTACTCTCTATTTTCAGATAGTTATCCACACTTTTTATTCCAAATACATTTCAAAAAGTTCAAAATCATGAACTTCTTATCTTCTAACAAGACTTATCTTATCAGCAGATAAAAGAAAAACAAATGGGAATCCTTTTAAAAAAGACATTTATTTCAATGATTTATAGAAAATATTTGATTTTAGACACGAACGGGAGGCTTTTGGCAAGGAACTTGCATTTTAAATTATCACTAACCAATGGTTAGTTTTTTCATCTTTTTTCCTTTTCTTAAAAAGGCTGCCTTAGCAAAATGCTCGGCAGCCTTTTTAAGTTTAGGATACTTTTATTTCATTTGCGCAACTTTACTTTTCGCAATAGGATTATAAATTGAGGCTTGAGACTGTGATATGATTTTTTCATACATCTTTTTACTCTCGTCTGTTTTGTTGTCAGCCTCATACAACATAGCCAAAATATATCTTGCTTCATCTTTTAACAAATCACTTTCACCTTTTTCGATTTGAAGAAAATATTTTTTAGCCTCATCATATTCTTCTCTAGCAATGCTAACCTGTCCAAGGGAAGATAAAATCAAATTTGCCATTGAAGCTTCATGCTTAAATATTTCAAGAGCTTCTTTATAGTACTGATAGCTCAAATCAAATTTCGATGCATCATAACAAATTTTAGCAAACCTCACTTTAGCCTGCCTACCCGCTGCAGTATTCGCATATTCTTTAAATATAGTCTGAAAAGAATCATCAACCTCTATATACCCCTTGTCTGGATCATCAGCCTTGGCATAGATATCGACAACCTTGGCCACCAACGTTGCCGCAGTATTCTCAGCTTTTTTAAAACCATACATAACCCCGGAAAATACTACAATAACGATCACTACAGCACTCACAGCAAGAATCAATTGTTTTTTATATTCTTTTATCAGGGCCATTGCCTTCAAAAGATTTTCCTGGAAAGGATCTAATTGTTCAAGTTCTTTTTTACGTTCATTTGACACTGCCTGATCAGCCATTTATCCAACCCACCTTTAAATATAAGTTAAAAGAAAAATTTACCACACCAGTGTTTTATAAATCCAGCCGATGCTATTATCAGCATGTTTAATCCTGATCCAGTTCCCTCTTTTTTCAATTACTTTAAAAGGAACACCTTTATCAACCTTAAATAAAACCCGCCCACTTTTATTTGCTTTGGAGCGAACATTACACTTATCCTTAATTGTAATAACACTAGGGATTTTACCTAATAAAGGCTTATAAACCCAGGCACTATCATTTTCAAAATCTTTAATTTTATACCAGTCACCTTTTTTTTCAATGACAATCACAGGATGATATTTTTCCACCTGCCACATTTCAGGATGTTGCTTCCCCGGGCCGGATCGCATATTGGCCGTTTGCACATTCACAGACAGTCTCTCTTTTGCAAAAGTACCACATGGCAACAATAACATCACTGCCATCACCACCCAAAAAACATTCGCCATGACCTTTATATTTAAACGCTTCATAAAAAAAAGCCTCCATACTTTCTGTTTAACTTAGACCGAGTATTACTCCCGTCTGGTATACCAAAAAAGATCCTCCCCATGCAACCAAAGTTGTATATACCAAATTAAACCCTGCCCACTTTGCAGATGTCTCTTTATAAATCATCATGACCGTCGCAAAGCAAGGCACATACAACAAAACAAACACCATCATGGATAACGCTGAGAGCGGTGTCATGCCTGAATTCTTAAGTGCCCTTTCAAGTGCCTGACCACCCATGTCGCCCACACCATATAACACACCCATGGTACTAACAACAACCTCTTTGGCCACAAATCCAGTAACAAGCGCCACGCTCGCCTGCCACCCTATTCCAATCGGTAAAAATACCGGTTCTAAAAATTTTCCTATCTTTCCAATATAAGATTTTGATACCCGCTCTTGCTCTTTTTTATTTTTTATATCACCTAATATTAACGTAAGCTGTTGATTCAATCTTTCTGTCTCTTTTATATCAGCAGTCAAAATATCTTGCATATAATTAGATTTTACGAATACAATCTGTGTATCATAATCAGTTGAATAAGAAATATTTCTGGGAAAACTTGAAAGACACCATATAATAATAGAACCCAGTAAAATTACACCGCCCATTTTTTTTAAGAACATCTTACTTCTGTCCCACATATGAATAAGTAAACTTTTAAGCATTGGCATCCGATAGGGTGGTAACTCCATAATAAAAGGTGCATCCTCCCCCTTAAATAAGATGGTCCGCAACATTCTGCCGGATGCTATGGCAACAATAATTCCTGTCAAATAAAGGCTAAAAATAACGGTACCTGCCCTGTTACCAAAAAAGCTGCCTGCCAGAACAATATAAACAGGAAGCCTGGCCGAACAGGACATAAAAGGTGTCATAAGAATCGTTAAGATTCGGTCTTTTTTGCTTTCCAGGGTCCGTGTAGCCATAATCGCCGGCACATTACACCCAAACCCCATCAACATAGGAATGAATGATTTTCCATGAAGCCCGGATGCATGCATTACCCGGTCCATTAAGAATGCTGTCCGCGCCATGTATCCGGTGTCTTCAAAAAGGGCAATACAAAAAAAGAGAATGAGGATATTAGGCAAGAAAATAATAACACTTCCGATACCAGCAATAATACCATCCAAAAGAAGGTCTTTTAACAGGGATGCGGGTAATAAACTGTCCACACTCTGGGACAACAGAGAAACCCCTGACTCTATCCATCCCATGGGGTATTCTCCCAAAGAAAAAGTTAGCTGAAACATGGCCCAGATAAAAAAGACAAACACAGGGATACCAAAAAACCGATCCGTAAGAACCAGATCGATATTGCGTGACATATCAATTCGTTCTCTGGCAAGATTAGAAACGATCTCTTTTATAACCCCTGCAATGACGCCATATCGGTCATCAGTCAACACAATTTCAAAGTCATCTTCAAACAAATTATGAATCCGGTCTCGACAGACGATCGCTTCCTGAAAAATAATCTGAGCTGCGACAGGCTCCTTTTCGATAAATTTTTGTTTAACAATCTTATCATCCTCAAGAATTTTAATCGCATTCCACCGAAGAACAGTGTCAATATGAATCTTACTTTCGAGAATACAGGATTCAAGTTTTGAAATACAACCTTCAATTTCTTGGCTATACTTGATATCGCGGCCTTCTTTCCCCTCTTTAAACCGATGAATTTCACGGATGGCTTCTTCAACAAGAGTTTCAATCCCCTTGTTTTTATTGCCAACGGTAAAGACCACCGGCAATCCTAACAATTGAGATAATTTTTTCTCATCAATTTTTATTCCCTTTGCCTGGGCCACATCTGCCATATTTAAAACAAATATGACCGGACGACCCAGCTCAAGAATCTGGATAGCCAAAAAAAGACTTCTCTCAAGATTTGAAGAATCAATAATATTGACAACAATATCCGGGTTCTCATTTAAAATAAAATCCCGGGCCGTAATTTCTTCTATAGAAAAAGGGGTCAGACTATATGTACCCGGAAGATCAACAACCTTCAAATCATACTCTTTATGCCTTAATTTCCCTTCTTTCTTTTCAACAGTCACTCCCGGCCAGTTCCCAACTTTCTGCCGGGCACCGGTCAGATTGTTAAATATAGTTGTTTTGCCACAATTGGGATTTCCTGCAAGGGCAATGGTAAATTTTTCTTTCATATCACTTTTTTTTAAACCTTACGTTTTCAACAAGAATGTTAGCGGCTTCCTCAACCCTAAGTGAGATATGATATCCTTTAATTACAAGCTCAATAGGATCTTTAAGCGGCGCATATTTTTCTACATAAATTTTTGACCCACGGTTAATACCCATCTCCAGCAGTCTTCGTCTAAAAACACCTTCTCCTGAAACTTTTCGGATAATCCCTTCCTGGCCCTTTTTCATTTGCTTGAGCGTTACGGGCGTGTCCAATATATCTTCAGAGTCTTTATTCTTTTCAAGTTTCATTATCTTTATCGGATCAAGAGGCTGAACACTTATTTTCTCTGCCATGCCCTTGCCCAGAACCAAACGATTTTCACCAGCAGCAATGACCACCTGACCTCCAAACCCACTGGAAACGATTTCAATCAAATCTCCAATTTTAAGCCCCATAGAAGAGACACGGGATTGCATGTTTTTCCCTGCTTCAAACTCCTTAACAATAAGTTTTTCACCTTGTTTTGCTTTATGAAGCAAAACAAGCGAGCGTCTCTCTTCCATGCACACTGAACAAATCCCATATATCTCCATCCGATGCTGAAGCATGTGGAACCCATAAGCATCCGCCACTTTTAGCTGCTGTTTTTCAATCGCTTCATCCTTAAATTCGAGGATAGAACCACATTTTGTACAAACCATATGATCATGATGTAGCCCAAGATGCCGATGTTCATATTGAGGTTTTTTATCATCAAATTCAATTTGATTCGCAAAGCCAAACCGACACAAAAGTTCCAGACTATTTAATACAAAATCTTCATCAATTTTTTCCCCATCAGCTCTGATCTGCTCCATAATTTCCTGGATAGTCACATGATGTTCAAGCTTTAAAAAAGCTTCCAAAACCATAAACCGCAAATCAAATTGATCAACGCCCTGTTGTTGAAAAAGTTGTTTAAACTGTTTTTTTTCCCGCTCATGTGTATTGCCCATCAATTCTCCCCTAAATAATAACATTTTAAGATATTATAGCCATGGGTTTATGTCAAGCAAACCAAGGGGCTAAAACTGTTATCATTACAAATAATTCTTGACCCTGAAAACAAGATCTGTTCTAATTTTAAAATAGCCCAAGAAGAAATTTTTCTTTAGTATTTTCCGGAAGCTAATATATTTTGGAGTTTTTAATGAGGGTCTTTTACCACCTTAAAACAATATTATTTTCTTGTATTTTATCATTATGCCTTTTATTTTTATATGGTCAATCTATGGGAAAAGATCTACCTTCAAATTCTCTGAGAATAGGCATCTATGATAATCCCCCCAAACTGTTTTTTGACGGAAACAACCAGGCAAAAGGAATCTTTCCTGGAATAATCACGGCCATTGCTCAAAAAGAAGGTTGGAAAATACAATTTATACCCCTCTCATTTAAAGAAGGATTAGAACGACTTGAAAACGGTGAACTCGATATCATGCAGGATGTTGCCTGGTCCGAGAAACGAAGCCTTTTATATAGGTTCACTAATGAAACCGTTATGGTCAGTTGGGGTAGAGTATATAAGAACAAAACGGATAATATATCAACCCTAATTGATTTAAAAAACAAGCGAATTGCTTACATGGATGGCGGCATATACAGCGAAGGACCCGATGGTCTTAAAACTCTGATGAAAAAATTTGAATTCAATGCCACCTTTATCCCTGTAAACGGCTATAAACAGGTGTTTGAATTCATTGACCAGGGCAAGGCAGATGCTGGAATTGTGAACCGTCTTTACGGAAAAACCAATAAACATAAATACAATATCGACAATACCCCTATACTGATCTCACCAATATCCATCCGGTTGGCATTTAACAAATCCAACCCTGTTTCGCCCCAATTAATAAAAACCATCGACTCATATCTGATCAAATTCAAGACCGATGAAAATTCCATTTATTATCAACTGATAGATGAATATATTCGAGAACCAAGAAAAATAGTCCCCAAATTTTTAAAATCTCTTTTGACTATTCTTTTAATACTTTTAGTTTTTTTTGTTTTACTGGGCATATTGTTTGGCAGACAATCCACCCAAAAGACCAAGCAATTAGAAAAAAGAGACAAAGAACTCAAAGAAAATGAAAAAAAATTCAGAACTATTTTTGAAAATTTACAGGATGTCTATTTTGATATAAGTCTTTCAAGAATCATCCAGACAATCAGTCCCTCGGCCACCTCAATTCTTGGATTCTCAGCACAAGAATTGATCCATAAACCCATTGATAAAATATTTTTGAATATCCATGATCAGAAGAATTTCTTCGAACAATTACTTATAAAAAGTAAAGTCAGAGATTTCCAATTTATAAGCAAAAACAACAAAACTCAATGGGTCTCCATCAATGCCGACCTTTACCACGATGCCAATGGCAATCCCCAGGGTATCAGGGGTATTTTACGTGATATTACCCAGCAAAAAAATAGTGAAAAAAAACTAATAAAAAGAGAAGAACGGTTTAGAGAGATGGCAAGACTCTTGCCATGTGGGATTGTTGAAACTGATATCCATCTGAATGTTACCTATGCAAACCAAGCGGGTCTTAACATATTTGGACTTACCCAAAAAGATGTAAGAAAAGGGCTTAACGGAAAAGACTTTATTCTTCCAGAAGAGCAAGATATCCCATTCCAACGGATTAAAAAACACCAGGAAAATGAACCCCTATCGCCTGTCGAAATTAAAATGATCAAAAAAGATGGCAGCCGTATTCATGCCCTGTGGAATTCGACTCCAATTATCCATGATGGTAAAGTCTGCGGCGTGCGGGGAAGTCTTGTGGATCTTACAGAAATAAAGCGACTTCAAGAACAAATCATCCAAACCCAGAAGCTTGAATCAACAGGGATTCTGGCAGGTGGGATTGCCCACGATTTTAATAATATTCTGTTGGGAGTATTTGGAAATATCACCCTGGCTAAATATGAGTTGTCTTCCCAGAGTACGGCATATAAACTAATTGAAGAAGCAGAAAAATCAATGTCCCGAGCTGAAGACCTTACCACTCAATTACTCACCTTTGCCCAAGGCGGCGACCCTATTAAAAGAGCTCTCACCATCGACGAGATCATCAAAGAAACAGCAGCCTTTAATCTGACAGGTTCCAATATAAAAATCATTATGGAAAGACCGGATGAATTATGGAAAGTCAATGCAGACAAAAGTCAAATCAGTCAGGTGATATCCAACCTTGTCATTAATGCAAGGCAAGCCATGCCCAAGGGAGGCAACATAAAAATAAAATTGGAAAATGCGGCACTATCTGAGAACGATTTTTCAACCCTAACCCTGGGCCGATATGTTAAGATTTCTCTTGCCGATGAAGGGAACGGCATACCAGAAGTACATCTTGAAAAAATATTTGACCCCTATTTTACAACCAAACAAGATGGCAGTGGCTTAGGCTTGTCTATTGTTCACTCAATCATTTTAAAACACCTTGGATATATTTATGTCAATTCAACATTAGGAGAAGGTACCACCTTTGTTATACACCTTCCCACAGCAAACACGGAGGATAACAATCTTATGGAATCCCAAACAAATACAACCCCAAATAGTGAAGTCCCTGCCTTAAAAATTTTACTCATGGATGACGATGCCCTTGTCAGGGATGTCTCGCAGCGAATTCTAAACAAACTCGGTCATGCAGTCGATCTTTGTAATGATGGCACCCAGGCCATTAAAAACTATAGGACAGCCATGGATCAAAACACCCCTTATAGTCTTGTAGTCATGGATCTTACCATACCTGGCGGAATGGGTGGCCAAGAAACAATGAAACAATTATTGGCGATTGATCAAAACACAAAAGGAGTTGTTGCAAGTGGATATTCCACAGACCCCATAATGGCCAAATACAAAGATTATGGATTTAAAGCCATGGTCACCAAACCCTATACTATTGAAAAAATGAAGCAAGTCATTGACAAAGCATTCCATTCTTAGGTAGATATTGCCATTTTAACTCAAACAATTCAACCTGACCCCTTAATAATGACATCCAAACTTTCTCAATACCTTTTAAAAGATCTAAAAATAAAAGATCACACCATACATAACCGGATGGTCCTTGCTCCTATGGCCGGTCTTGGTCATATTGCCTTAAGACATATGATTTCCGAATTTGGTGGATTTGGTCTCCTGTTTACAGGTATGTGTAGCGCCAAAGCTCTCCCCAGTGAAAACTCAAAAGTTTCAAAGGTTTTCAGATGGCGCAAAGAAGAGCTGTCCTCTCTTGTCTGCCAGATCTTTGGGTCTGACCCTGAAACCATGGCCAATGCCGCCATAAGAATAGAAAAAGAAAAATTTTTCGGAGTAGATCTAAATTTCGGATGCTCTGTGGCAGCCATCTGCAAAAAAGGGTGTGGTGCACAACTGCTGAAAAACCCTGAACTATCATCGAAAATTGTTAAACGGGTTAGAAAATCTGTCTCTATTCCTGTTTTTGTAAAATTCAGAACCGGATGGGATAATTCCCCACAGTTTGCAATTGATATGGCCAGACGATTCGAAGATGCCGGAGCAGATGCACTCACCTTCCATCCAAGGGTGGCACCGGACAGAAGAAGCCGCCCTCCCCGATGGGAAATCATCACAAAAGTCCAACAAGCAGTGGATATTCCTGTCTTTGGGAATGGCAACCTTTTTGAGCAAAAAGATGGCATTAAAATGATTGAACAGACCCATTGTCAAGGGTTGTCTATTGGTAGAATGGCTGTTGCAAGGCCCTGGTTATTTGCTCAATGGACTCAAAATTTCATTCCCCCGGACGATATTTATTACACAAGTTCCATGCGAATGGCCCAAATTCTATCAGAACATTATGATGATTTTTTTGCTGTTAAATTTTTTAAAAAACTTGCCCCGTATTTTTGTGCAAATTTCAAATTCGGACATGACATATTAAAGCGACTGGTCCGTGCAAAAACCATGGATGACATAAAACACAACCTGGATACTATTTTCCAGATGAATCCCCAAACCCTTTCTCGCCCGAATCAGAATCTTTTTTTATAAAGAAAAGAACGGGTTATCTCATCCGCTTTTTTTCCCATATCCTATCTTTCCTAATGAATCTTCAATCTCATCCAGCGTGCTATAATCATCAATCGTTGCAGGCACCTTATAACTTTTTTTATCCGCAATCGCCCGCATGGTACCCCGCAATATTTTACCAGATCTTGTCTTGGGAAGCCGTTTTACTATGATCGCTGTTTTAAAAGCGGCAACAGGGCCGATCTGGGTCCTTATCAAATTAATGACCTCCTGAATGACCACGTTTTCATCTCGATCCACACCCGCATTTAATACCATCATACCCAAGGGGATCTGACCTTTTAAGGCATCTGCCACTCCCATAACAGCACATTCTGCCACATCCGGGTGCCCAGCTATGGCTTCTTCCATGGCACCGGTGGATAACCTATGGCCCGCCACATTAATAATGTCATCCGTTCTTGCCATAACAAAAACATAACCGTCATCATCAATATATCCCGCATCCGCAGTTTCATAATATCCAGGAAAAGTACTCAGATAGGAATCCAGATATCGTTGATCATTTTGCCATAAAGTAGGAAGTGTTCCAGGGGGAAGTGGTAATTTTGCGACTATGGCACCGATATCTCCGGCTTCAATGGGATTACCCTCATCATTCAGCACTGCTATATCCCATCCAGGTGCCGGTTTTGTGGGAGATCCTGGCTTAACATCAAACTGGTGAAGCCCGACACAATTGGCTGCAATAGACCAGCCAGTTTCTGTCTGCCACCAGTGGTCAATCACCGGAACTTTAAGGGCATTTTCTGCCCAATAAAGTGTATCCGGATCAAGTCTTTCTCCTGCAAGAAACAAATACTTAAAACTGGATAAATCAAAATCTTTCATCATCAAAGCTTTAGGATCTTCTCTTTTTATAGCCCTAAATGCTGTCGGTGCTGTAAAAAGAGTACTGACCTTATGTTCGGATATAATGCGCCAAAATACTGATGCATCAGGGGTCCCAACTGGTTTGCCTTCAAAAATAATAGTAGTACATCCTTTCAAAAGCGGACCATACACAATATATGAATGACCAACGACCCATCCAATATCGGAGGCTGCCCAATATACTTGTCCCTGCTCAACACCGTAAATTGCTCCCATACTCCACTTTAAGGCCACCATATGACCGCCATTATCCCTTACAACACCTTTAGGCTCTCCAGTAGTGCCGGATGTATAAAGAATATACAAAGGATCGGTGGCTTTCACAGGAACACAATCCGTGGGAATTGCTTTTGCCATCTCACTGTTCCAATCAAAATCTCTATTAGCTATCATTTGTGCAACAGCTTGTGGTCTTTGGAATATAATGCATGCCTCAGGTTTGGAATCAGATAATTCAATGGCCTCGTCTAAAAGCGGCTTATATTCAATAACTTTTGCCACCTCAATTCCACAAGAAGCAGAAACAATGACCTTGGGTTTGGCATCATTGATCCGGGTCGCCAGTTCATTCGCCGCAAACCCACCAAAAACAACAGAATGAACCGCCCCAATCCTTGCACAGGCCAACATGGCAAATGCCGCCTCCGGGATCATGGGCATATAGATAATAACTCTATCACCCTTGCCAACACCTTTTGATAAAAGTACACCGGCAAATCTGGACACCTGGTCTTTGAGTTGGGAAAAAGTATATTTTTTGATGGTACTGGTGACCGGGCTGTCATAAATAATGGCAGCCTGGTCACCGAAGCCGTTATCTACATGTAGATCAACGGCATTGTAGCAGGTGTTTGTCTCACCTCCTGAAAACCATCTATAAAAAGGCTTATTTGAATCATCCAAAACTTTATCCCACTTTTTATACCAATAACATTCTTCGGCAATGGGTCCCCAAAATCCTTCCGGATCCTCTATGGATTGCTGATAGGCTTGAGCATACTGATTTGACATGCGATAACCTCCTGAGATCTATATGAGTATATGTGTTATTACCGAACTATATTTTAAATCTGAACTATATTTTTGATCTAAATAATAGAGACACAGAATCAGAAGGTAAAGAACCAAAAGAAATATGAGAAGTAGATTTCAAACTTTAGGATAGGAAACGGCTTTTTGTCAATAGAAGTATAAAAAAGAATATAATAATCTGGCAATTTGAAGTTCAAGCACGGGGATGATATGATGCACCCAAAACAATAGAATATAAACTTATGAGAACAAATCTTTCAAAATTTAACTGTCTGGGATGTGGTGCCTGTTGCCGCCAGGATGGATATGTGCGCTTAAAGAAAGACGAACCCGATAAGATTGCAGCCTATTTAAAAATGGACATATATGCTTTTATTGAAACCTACACACATCTGACAAAAGACCGACAAGCCCTTTCCTTGATCGATAAAAAAAATGGCGAATGCATATTCTTAACTCACAAAGGATGCACAATCAATGCTGTAAAACCCCAACAATGCCTTGATTTTCCAAACAAATGGAAGTTCAAGGCATTTAATACCATCTGTGCCTGGGCCAAACAATCTTCAAAAAAACTTCAATATTTACAAGCCAAGAATCTCAAGGCCCTCATCCAATTCAAAATAAGGTTTAAGATCATACTTATATCCAGGCACACCAAAATAAATCGTCATACTGTCCTGGATGGCTTTTATACCTTCGGCAAATCGATCATCATTCAATTCATAAAAAGTAATAGAGTTCATTCCTCCAGCCATACTGGACGAAATATAGGGACCTTTTTTAATTAAAAAATCGGGTAACGTAGGCGCTTTAAGATATCTTTTTGCAATTTCCTTTGTACTTTCAGGGGGATAAGTAACATTTGTGATAATGACCATGTTGTTTCTCCTTTTTTTAAAAAATATAGCACGTTTAAATTTATGAAAAGTATGGTCATATAAGGCCTTTGGTGTCAAATCTTTTTCATTTCAAAGGATAAATTTAACTCAACATAAATAGATTTATATCAAACTTTTCAATAACAATAGATACCCCTATCTATTATAGCTATTTGACTTAAACCCCAAAGCTTCTTAAGATTAAAGCATTCAATAATGCTAAAAGGAATATAAAATGACTAGAATAATTGACTGTCGGACACTGCAATGCCCTGCACCTGTATTAAAAGCAAAAGAATGCCTTGAAAAAGAAGCCGTCCAGGAACTCAGCGTCATTGTAGACAATGATGCCGCAGTGGAAAATGTTACCCGCTTTTTAAGCTTTCATAAGTTTGAAATCTCTGTAGATTCAGATGGGATAAGCTCAACCATATCCGGGAAAAGAAACCTTGGAAATGCCAAAATCCTTGAAACAAATAGCCAGCCACATTCTAAATCCGATCTGGAAAATCAAAAAATACTGATCATGCTTTCCAGTGAACAAATAGGGAAAGGTGACAATGAACTGGGTAAAAATTTAATGGTCAATTTTATCAAAACCCTCAAAGAGATGGGCAACGACCTGTGGCGAATGGTATTTGTTAATCATGGGGTCAAGCTATCCACCGAGACATCTGCCGTCCTTAAAGAGTTAATTCTTTTAGAAGAATCTGGAGTCGATATTCTAGTTTGCGGCGCCTGTCTCACACATTTAGGCTTGATGGATAAAAAAAAGGTAGGACAGACCACCAATATGCTGGATATTGTGACATCTATGCAACTGGCGGATAAAGTGATCAACCTGTAAGAAAATCTGATATTCTATTGTCTGACTCCATTATCGATTGTTCACAAAGAAATCATCTATGATGTGCTGCTGCTTTAATTTATTTCCATAATCAGCGGCACTTTTCTTATCTGTAAACTTTGAAACCCTAATGACAAACCATGTTTTCCCGCCACCAACCACCTCTTTAATACTGGCATCAATCTGTTTTTTCTTTAAAGAATCAACATACTTTTGAGCATGGGGTAATCTCAAATATGCAGCCACCTGAATGGTAAACGGTTTAGGAATTGAAACTTGATGAGCGATTTTTCTTTTTTCAATTGCCCGGGTTTTAAAGGTATGAACAAGCGTTGTGATCATGAAAAATAAAAAACCGGTTCCCACAAGAATGAGCACACCTGTTTTTAGATAAATCCTAAATTTTTCATGTTCTTTGAAATAGACAATGATTTTACCAACTAATGTAACGACAAAGTTTGTAAATGACCTTACTATCAACCAGGTTGCGGTACATACTTGGCTTATAAAAGGAATCAGTATTGTTGCAGCCTTGAGCACATGTTTTTTAATCTCAATTTTCTTTGGTGGGTGTTTTTCCGGCACAGAAAAAAAAGCCTGTTTGACAATCGTTTCCTTGGGTTCACCCACAAGGCCTTGAATTCTAACTTGATATTCTTTTGCAAGCAAAGGATTGCTCATCACCTGTTGATATATTTTTTTGGCAAGAAGATCATTTCGTCCAAGACCTAAAAAAATATTAGCAAAAAAATGTGACAACTTAGAATTTGTCATATGCGTTTGAGCAAGCACAGATAAGACCTCCTGCTCAAAAGATGTAACAATGCTGGCCTCCTCGATTTGAGAAAGCCAAAGTCCTGTTATATCAACATCCTGTGGGTTCATCTTTAGATAAACCGCCGTGCCCAGCCTTAAATTTTTATGAGTGCTATGCGTATTTAATTGAAATGCGGCGATTGCCCCTGAAATTTTCAAGGCTATTTTTTGAGCAGAAAATGGCCATAAAAGAAAAGTATCATATACCCGTAATGCCATGATATAATTTTTTTTTGCCTTTTTTAAAATACCGGACCGCTCCCAGGCTTGACCTTCTTTAACCAGAGAAACCACCCATCTTTTTGCTATCATGTCCGTTAAAAAACCCAGAACAAAGCCCACAAATATAATAATACAAACTCCCAAAAATGTTGGACTTATATTAGGGAAAAATCGAGTAACCTGTGGGATCATAAAAAAAGAGACCGGAATAGCAAAAAGAGCTGTCAGCCATAAATGGACCCCGATATGTCTTAAAATCCAGATCATTCTTCCTCTTTTTCACACAATCTCTGATCCGACTTTAACACCACAGTCATGCCAACAGCATCTGGATCATCCGGATCAAGACTACAGCCCGTTTGCGTATCTACGGTTTCAAACCGGATGGTATTTGGTATGAGAAAATCTCTTTCTGGTTCTGATTTCAAAGCATTCGCCATAAATTCTGCCCAGATCGGAGCTGCACCCTTTCCACCTGTGATCCCGGCATTATCAGCATCAATCAATTTTCTATGTTTATCAAATCCTGTCCATACCGAGGTACTCAAGGATGGTGTAAACCCGGTAAACCAGGCATCGTTATAGGCATCTGTGGTTCCGGTTTTCCCTGCTGCCGGCCGGTCAAAACCCATCCGACGAATATTACGGCCAGAGCCGACATCAATTACTGATTTCATCATATCTACCACCTGATAAGCCGTGGCAGGCTCCAACACCCTTTTGCCCTGTATAATATGTTCAAAAATAACACGTCCAAAGGCATCTTCCACCCGCTTAAACAAAAAGGGCTCATGCCGGATACCTAAGGTGGCAAAAGCCGCATATGAAGATGCCATCTCAAAAGGTGTCACTCCGGACGTTCCCAAAGCAACCGAATACACATCTGCCAGAGGACTTTTAATACCGCAAATTTTGGCAACCTGGTTCACCAATACCGGACCTATTTGTTCAACCAGTTGAGCCGCTACCGTATTCACTGAATTAATTAAGGCCTTTTTTAAAATCATATCACCCAAAAAAGTATTATTAAAATTTTTAGGTTCCCAGTTAGTATTATTATCCACCGGGATAATCACAGGCTTGTCTCTCATAAGTGTAGCAGGGTGATATCCCAAATTTTTAAAAGCCGCATAATATAAAAACGGTTTAAAACCACTGCCGGCCTGCCTCCTGCTTCTCATGGCTCGATTAAACTCACTTTTATTATAATCCCGACCGCCAACCAATGCTTTTACAGCACCACTGCCGGTATCAATCGCCACCAAGGCCCCCTGGGGACGATCGGCCTCTTCTGGCAAAAGTCCTATCATAACATCCAATTTTCCAAGACCATTTTTTAATGCATTCTGAGCATGAGTTTGAAGCATCGGATCTATAGTAGAAAATACCTTAATTCCACCATGAAAAATAACATCTTCCCCATAGATATCAATCAACTGACTGATTAATGCATCCAGAAAATAACTTCCCGTCCTGGAGTCTGTCTGCTTATGATAAAGTCGCGGTTCAACCAAACTTGCCTGACGAGCCTCAATATCAGAGATCAAACCCACCTGAGCCATTCGCCTCAGAACGATATCTCGCCTTGCCAACGCCCGATCATAGTGCCGATATGGATTATAATTAGTAGGAGATTTTGGTAGACCTGCTAACAAAGCGGCCTCCGGCAAGGTCAAATCAAGAGCAGATTTACCAAAAAAGACATTGGCTGCTTTTTCTATCCCCTGGGCACCGGCTCCAAAATGAATCTGATTAATATAAGCATGTAAAATCTCTTCTTTACTGCTGGATGCTTCAATCTGCAATGCCACCAACAATTCTTTAAGTTTTCGAGTAAACGTCTGCTCAAAGCTAAAAAACAAATTCTTAGCCAACTGTTGAGTAATCGTAGATGCCCCCTGAATTTTTCCAGGCTTCGTAAAGGTAACATACAATCCTTTAAGAGTTCGCAGCTTATTGATCCCCTGATGATCAAAAAAACGATGATCTTCTGTGGCAATAATAGCATTAATAAAATCTTGAGAGACCATATCCAAAGGGATGGCCTTTCTTTCTCCTAAAGTGAGCAACACCTGACCGTTTGATGCAAAAATCTGGCTTTGGGGGGTTTCAATAATTCGACTCAAAGGAGAGGGCAATTGAGGAAGATCTTTTGCCATATAAAATACTAAAAACATTCCTAAAAGGCTTCCCAGAGAAGCCAAAATCAAACCTGAAAAAAAACAGAATCGAACAAAGGGCAATATTTTAAAGAAAGTTTTCAATCATCCATTCCTTTCAAATTCAAACTCAACTGCCAAATCGCCCACTCTCGGCTCTTTACAAACACCACCTGCGGACCAGCATTTCTTTGAAATTCAAACCCCAGCCGAATATATCCATTTTGGGCCTCATTCCATATCCCCACACGGCTGATTTCACCTTCCTGTTCAAGAAGCGCTTCCGGATTTGCCATTAAATCCGGAAGAATGTCTGCCGGCAATTTAAACAGCGCGTCAAAGAAATTAGATGCAGGATAAATACGGCCTGAAAATCCATCCATTTGATCAAGGCCACCCGGCACCGCCTGTTCTCCGGCTTCAATTTCAATAATATCTTCCTTTTTAAAATCAATCTGTTTAATCACCCGGTTCTCGGAATCAATAAAATAGATTTTTATTCCCTCAATAATTCCTTCACAGAATATTCTATCTAAATGGCTACCTTTCAAAAGCCAGACAAGTTGGGTCGGCTCCATAATTTTTAAGGCTGCTGATTTCTCAAGGGACAAATAAAGTTTTTTAAACTGTTGTTTTTCAAGAGTGACCCACTCACCCGGCTGCAGGCTTGAGACAAGAAAAGAAAAAGAAGATGCATTGTGAACATTCTGACGGGCATCTTCTTTTTTACTGATGATATCATTAAGATATTCATGGGCATTGGACGTTTGCTGCCCAGTCTCCCAGATTGCTCCAGTTTTAGGACGCGCTGAGTTTGTAGAAGACAGATACGTCCCTACAAGGCTTTCCACCCAATCAAATCTGAATTCGCTAAATACAAAAGTTGCTGTAATTAAAAAAACGGCAATATTCAAAAAAGAGAGCGTTCGTTTAGCCCATTCAGAGAACTCGAAAGGTTCATACCATTGACGGATCATAAAAGGTTTTTTTTATTCACCGTTCCTTTACGCTTTTCCGACCTGCTTCAAAGACTCATTATAGACTGAATAAAAATTTTTATGGTCCATTAATATCTGTGTCAGAAACGAGCCAAGATGGGCAATATCATCCAAGTGAATCATGTTATTCACACTACTGTGCAGGGCCGCCATGTTATCGTTGCTATTGTATTTACTACTGATCAGCACAAGACAAATCCGCCTACGCAAAGACATATCAATTGTATTCATCCTGTCTAAAATGCGCTGAGTACCTTTATTTTCATCGAAAGCCTCATCAATAATCAACAAATGATAAATATGATATTCCATTCGATCCAGAGCATCTTTAACGTCAATGACTGTTTCTGCGTTAAATCCCATCTGATTAATAACGGAAAAGACACTTTTTTTCATAACAGGATCTTCGATACAGACCAGCGCATTTTTGCGATCTTCAAAAGAAAGGTTTGAAATATTTTTAGTCTTCTCAACAGCTGGCGCAGGTTTTTTCGGGATAGGAACGGTTACTTTTTCCTTACATTTTGGACATTTAAATATCGATTCTTTATCACGTGAAATTTTATGGCCCGGAATATTAAGTTTTGTTTTACAATGATGACATGTCACGTTCATGGTTTAATTTCCTTCATATCCGTGATCAATTTTTAGTGAATCAATCTGGGTTGTTGTCTCACCACGTGAGCTTTTAATTGAATCAAGCCCTCTTCCAACGATATCCTTTCTGGACGCATATGAAGATGCAATATCTTCACTGATACTTCCTTCTTCATA
>JAWSVH010000299.1:0-992 GCA_033852015.1 Desulfobacula sp. | reverse complement strand
AACTCTTTTTGCCGGATTTCATTTACAAGCCTGAGTTTTGTTATTTGATTCGGTGAGACGCCGGTTGTGGAAATTACTTCTGGTTTTGCAAAGAAATAGCCCTGATAATAATTAAAGTTTAGTTTTTTAGCTGCTTCAAATTCTTCGTAGGTTTCAACTTTTTCTGCTAAAAGTTTTATTTTATATTTAGATTTAAG
Organism: Desulfobacula sp.; assembly: GCA_033852015.1. GTDB lineage: Bacteria > Desulfobacterota > Desulfobacteria > Desulfobacterales > Desulfobacteraceae > Desulfobacula. The sequence goes on along the minus strand of JAWSVH010000299.1, from coordinate 795 downwards.
TTCGTCAATGACTTCTATAATAGAATCTAAAGGGGTGGCTTGTATATCAAATTTAATAATTTTGCATAACTTGATCATGGGATCAAATTTTTTGTGATAGACAAAATCATCCAGGGCAATGGTATAGCCGCTGTTTTTAAAGTTTGAGAGCGCATCAATGATAGCATCTTCAGGCATGATATTTTCTAATACTTCAATAATGAATTGCTCTTTGGGAAGGAAGAGTGGTATTTTTTGCAGGATTAATTCTTTTGTAAAATTAATTAATCCCATTTTATTTCCTAAAATTTCCTGGAAGTCAAAGGGGAAAAAGATATTTGATATCAAATTTGAGGTAGCAATATCACCATCAATATCTGGAAACACATTTTCAAGGCCGGATCGGAATAAAAGTTCATAGCCATAAATTTTTCTGTGCTTTGTGAAAACAGGTTGCCTTGCAACGAAAACTTCCATGCATCTCCATAACCAGGCTTGCATATAATTGTCAACAATTAATTTTGTATATACCTTCCACTATGGCATTAAAAGTGGGTTTTCAGGTCTAACTGTACAATTTTATTGGGCACCATATGCCTCAAGGTAGGTATCAATCTTTGAGAGCATTTGATCATTTAAAAGGATGTTACCATTTATCTGTCGGTTGTGCAGGTAAGTTTTAATATCAGTGATCGTAACAATGGCATGGATGGGGATATCCAAAATCTCTTCTACTTCTCTTAATGCATTTTTGTCTGTGTTGCCTTTTTCCTGTCGGTTTACACTGATAATAATGCCGCAAACTTTTGGATTATT
>JAWSVH010000110.1:0-27439 GCA_033852015.1 Desulfobacula sp. | reverse complement strand
ACCTCAGATCATCGGCAAAACGATCTCCCAGAGATTTTCGAACCACATTACACGGATCCTGAACGGTAAATTTGATGCCGGTGGTGTTCCAGTCGGAACTTACGACAAGCTTGCCTTCCCGTATCCATTGGGCATAATATTCCACGATGCTTTTAAATTCGAAATTATGGGGGATGTTAAATCGCTGAAGTCCCTGCCAGACTGCAAAAAAAGAATGACCGCATTCTGTGTTGACAAAAACCTTACATCCCAGCTTGTCAATATGCTCGGCCTGGGCCCGGACAATCTTTTCCCAGGAGACATCATCGGCCAGAAACATGCAGTAATTTTCACCGCCCCACATGTCTGAATAGTAGGTCCAGTCTGCACCAGCTTTATACAGGATTTTCCACAAGGGTATCAGTTCATCTGGCTCGGTAACCGGCTCCCTGGAATTCTGATTCAAAGCAAAATAAGCACCCTCTCGATCAAGGGAGACTTTTAGATCCTCAAACCCTTCCTGCTCACGACACTCTTCAGCCACATCTTCAATGGTGAATTTAAAATCCTCCAGTGGAACCCCCATGGCCCCTCCCCTGGATTTGACATGGTGATCACAGGACCCCAGTATTCCTTTGGGACGTTCTTCTCTCGGCCATTGGGATCGCAGATAAAAAATAAGTTGGGGAATGTTCAATTTCATAGGACAAACGTCATAACAGCGTTTACACATGGTGCAAACCCACACCCAGGGATGGCGTTCCAATTGGTCATCCAGACCTAAAACAGCCATTCTTAAAAATTTTCGGGGATCCATATCCATAAGCCCGGTGGCAGGACATCCACCGGAACAGGTGCCGCAGGTAAGACAGGCACTCAGGTTTCCATCCGGAATCAGCTCTTTGACTTTTTGTCTGATCCGTTGATTTTTTTGATCAAGTTGCAATATATCCAACATAACAATACTCCCTCCAGGGGTTGATAAAATTCAAAATCAAACCCATGACTCTGGTATAGCAAGGGGAACCGGTTGTCTGCTGAAAATATCCTTACAGGAAAAAAACCACCGCTTTCCCACTGAGTTCTTGCATCTGCCATGCACGGGCAGTGCTTATCTCAAACACTCATTGTCTTTTGGGAAGGTGGTTCATTGATTTCTCCAATATAAATTATACAACTAAACTATAAGCTTGATTTAATATAGAAAATAAAATCCATTGGCAAATAGATAATACCAATCTGATGCAATATTTTCATAGAAATAGACAATACAATTGCATTTTGACTACCTGAGGATGCCTTTTCAAAGAAGAATATGAATAAAGAAGCTAAGCGCTGGACGATGCCACTTAGAAATTATATTGGTTTTACCTTTGGCTCTTTATATTGGCTTACAGTTGACAAACCTCTGATCTCAAGATTGATAGCATTTTGTTTACAGACCTTGCTGCAGCTTAAACAAGAAATACATTCCATATCATTTGGAGACTCATTGAAATGAACGCCCATGGGGCAAACATCGTGACATGCTTCACAATGAGTGCATTTTTTTTGATCAAGATTAACTTTGATCAATTTGACTTTACTGAAGAGAGCATAAAACGCCCCAAGAGGGCATGCTGTCCGGCAAAATGGCCTACTGGCGATAACGGCCCAAATAACAAACACAATCAGAATCACTATTTTAATTAAAAATATCCAACCCAAGTTTGCCCGAAGTGCCGGCTGCAAAATGATCATGGGAATGCCTGCCTCTATTGTGCCTGCCGGGCAAAAATACTTACAGAACCAAGTCTCTCCAGTACCAAATTCATCAATTGCAAAAAGTGGTAAAATCACTACCATAAACCCCAAAAGTCCATATTTCAGATATCGAAGGAAAGGCCAGATATTAAATTTTGAAGAAGGAATTTTATAGAGAAGATCTTGAAACAATCCAAATGGACAGGCCCATCCACATACCATACGTCCAAAAAAACCACCAATGATGCCCATGGTTCCAATAACATAAAAGCCAACAAAAAATTGTCCTGTTTCTATCGACAATCGAACCCCTGCAAAAAGCTGTTGCAAAGACCCTATTGGACAATAGGTGGTTGAGGCTGGGCACGAGTAGCAATTAAGGCCGGGTGAACAAACTACTTTTAACGGACCTTTGTATATCGCTTTAGTGTAAGGAAAATTCCAATATCCATTGGTTATAAAAAAAAACAGCGTCTGAATCCATCTGCGCGGTACGTTCATGGATTATCCTATACCAATGCAGGATAAACAAATCTGTGTTGCCTGCTTGAGGACCTGCGACGGCTCATCCAAACTGATACCAATTATCCCAAGAATGAGAAAAAATATTATCACCACAAATGGGAAAATTTTATTTTTTTGTTTTAATGATAGTTTATTTTTCATATTTTTATTGATTGATGTACTTCATTATCATTTGAAAGTATTGGGGGGTCTCCCATTGGGCTGGGCCGATAAATTTTTCAACGAGTATCCCCTGTTTGTCAACTATGAAACTCTCAGGCAAACCGGTTAGAAAATAATTAGAACCTGCAACATTCAGATCATCATGAAGAATGGGTATCGTAATTCCCCTTTTTTTGGCTACCAAATCAGCGGAAGAAGGCTGGTCTTGACTCAAGATGGCAAGCATTTTAAAATTATCTGTGGGTAGTGCGGCGTAGAGTTTTTGCATTGAGGGTAATTCTTTCAGACAGGGCGGACACCACGTTGCCCAGAAATTAATAAAGACCACTTGTCCTTTAAGTTCGGAAAGAGTCCATGTTTTACCCTGCCGATCAACTAAAGAAAAATCCGGTGCGGGTTGGCCTATTTTCAAAATTGCCGGTTCTTGTCCACAGGCAAGAATGAACAAAGGCAGACAAAGTACCAAGATTAGAAGTGATAATTTCTTCATATTGTTTGATTCCCTCTAAAATCTCATTCGGTTGAAAATGCTAGTACATAGCATTAATTTCTGATTGAATTAATTGATACAATTGCTCACGACCAAAGGTTTCAAGAGGTTTCCCATTGACAAAAAAACCTGGTGTTTTTCGAACATTAAGGGTTTTGGCATCGGCAAGATCTTGTTCAATAATTTTTACAATTGCAGGGTCCTTCATATCTTGTTTGATTTGTTCCAGGTCAAGACCGGCTTTTGGGAGAAATTGCCAAATTTTTTGTGGTTGAGGATTATGGTGGCTGGCCCAATATGGTTGAGATTTGAACATAACATCCAAGGTCTCCCAGTATTTCCCCTGCTTTTTGGCTGCTTCAAGAATTTTTACAAAGTACTCAGCACCATCATGAAAAGGAGCATACCGAAGAATCAGTTTTATCTTACCGGGGTTGTTTTTCATCATTTGTTTAACAAGGGGTGAAAAAGCCGCACAGGTTTCGCATGCAGGGTCCATAAATTCAACAAGAAAAACTTTTGCATCATCATCTCCAAGTGTCTGAGAATGGTCTCGTACAAAAGTTGATGCATTATTTTGGGCCATAAAACCATACATTTTAGCTTGTTCTTTTTTATAGTATAAGCTTGTAACAACAAATAATCCGACCAGCACAAGACAAGTGCCTGCAAATATTTTATATTTCATTTTGGGATATCCTTTTTTTTAAAAAAATTAAAAGTGCTATGATTATTGTAAAACCAAATAAAGAAAGCATCGGTATTGTTATAAAACCAAATAAGTCTATATATTTTTCTGTACATGAAACTCCCTGGCTGCAGGGTTGGAGCTCTTGAGGTATAATTCCAGAATATAGCAAATTATGGTAAAAAGCAGTCATCCAGCCTGCAATTGCCAAAGGCAATGCATACGCGACAACTCGTTTGTCAAAAGGGAAAAGTCCAACCGCTAAAATAATGACCAATGGGAATAAGCATATCCTTTGGTACCAGCACAAAACACAAGGTGCAAACTCCATGACATGGCTGAAAAATAGACTTCCAAGAGTTGAGATTGTAACTATAACCCAGGTAAAAAAAAGTATCGTCCAATTTTTATTGGATAGTTGATTTGGTTGGGGCATTTTAAAATCTTTCAAATATTATTATTTATAATGATCAAAGTATTTATAAGGGCTTTGTTAGCCGAATAAATATATGCAGAACAAGATAATTATAAGACTTGTCTGCCAATATTCAATTTAGAATAAATGGTCGGCTAACACAAAAAAGATTGGGTGAACGTGTAAATTGAAATGGGTTGTATAGATCTATATTGGTCAAAAACAGGGCGTAATGATACATCTTTACTCCATTGGTTTTTACCAATATCAACAAAACAGAATAACAGTGTTTGAAGCGTGTAGTTTTGCGTATTCAAAAAAAGATTTGTTTCAGAAGTACACTTCTTTTTTTGGCAACAAAAATCTTTTTTACCAGCAGTAATGGAAAGCGTTGACAGACATTGAGAATCTTTTGCACATTTTGAAATGAGCGATCCGTTTTTTGATGCAATCGGGCTTGTTTCATTGCAAAAATTGTATCCCGAATCACCACACTTCATGCTGGCATAAGTGGGCCCGGAAATCATAATCCATGCAAAAAGGATTGTCCAAAATATATTATAAGATTTCATCTTCATTTTAATTTTCATTTATCACAATTTCGAGATTATCTATCCCATAACAATCGGTTTTGTCAAGAAATTCCTATAATCTATAGAGATTGCCCTAAACTCTTTAAATGGATTATAAATTAAGTTCGACAGTCCTTTTTGCGGTGATTAATTGAAAAAGATCAGGCAAAACTTCAGACCCTTTTAATATCTGACAAGACTTGCACCCCAAGTAAAGCCTGAACCGAATCCAACGATGAGTATTAAATCACCACGTTTAATTGTGCCATTGACTGTAAATTCATTCAGAAGCAGAGGAATGGTTGCAGCCGTTGTATTACCGTATTTATGAATATTATATAATACTTTTTCCTCCGGAACAGAAAGATACTCTGCAGCCATGGAATTAATACGCTTATTGGCCTGGTGGGGAAGAACCCAATCTATATCATCAACTGTAAAGTTGTGTTTTTCAAGACATGCCAGACTGACCTCCACCATTCGTCGAACGGCATTGGTAAACAAATTTTTAGGATTGGGCATTTCAGGATACATTTCCTGATTTTCTGCATCATTAGACGGATCATAGGGAACAATCGGTTTTTTACCAATATCAAACAGTGTCAGATGAATGCCGTTCATAGCACCTCTTCCATCTGCATGCACTTGAGTTGTCAAAATTTTAGAAGTTTCATTGGGTGATTCGGATATGACGACACTTGCAGCACCATCTCCAAACAAAACTGTTACCGCCCGCCCGCGATCATTATACTCCAGCGCATTTGAATGCAGTTCCGCACCTATCAGCAATACATTTTTATACATACCGGACTCAACAAAAGACTGTGCCATCTGAAGACCGTAAATAAAACCGCTGCACTGCTGCCGGATATCATAACAGGGGATACACCGTTCTGCCCATCCCAGTTTATCCTGAAGGAAAACACCCGCTCCCGGAAAATGACAGTCCGGGCTTAATGTGGCAAAAATAATACAATCAATTTCATCTGCACTCACATCCCCTTTTTTGAGCATATCTTCAACCGAGCGTTTTGCCAGATCAGAACACCGATCACCCTCATCTGCATATCGACGCTCCCGAATTCCAGACCGTTGATGAATCCATTCATCGCTGGTGGTCATCATTTTAGACAGATCATCATTGGTCACAACATTGTCAGGAACATACATTCCCGTAGATCGAATATAAGCACATTTACTCATTTTTTTTACCTTTCATAAAACACGACATACATATTACCCTCACCTGGTATCTCCATCATTCAAAAAAAGAGTGTTAAAATACTAATTCCTATAAACAAATGTAAAGACCTTTTTGTGTCGGCTGAATTAGCCTTGTTCGCAATGACTACTTCCAGTCATTTTTTCTAGGCGCATGTTTTTTACTTTTCGCAATAGATTTAGTTCCAGCACCGGCCCATAAATTAGAAAAGTGCTGAACGTATGTATCCGCAACACCTGATTCATCTAAAGAATGCAAATAGGTAATGCATTCTCGACTTGATTTTGAATTATTAACTACGCTTGAAATGACGATGTCGTCAAAAAAATATGTCATTTGTAATGGAAACGCATCATATGTTTTTATTTCGACTGATGCTTTACAATCATCTGATTTTACGAAATTCTTAACCGTATTTAAATCTGCTCTCATATGCTCTCTAAACTCTTGTCTGTCTCTTGACAAAGCTGAGGCCCTCTCATTGGTGTAATTGCTGTCTGGGTCAAGAGTTAATATTTTTATCGAAAAGCTTGAAGGCTTGTTAACAATCTCATCAGCAATTATTGACAAGAGGGTTTTTTTTTGAGGGGCAATACCACATCTAAGTTCTTCGTTAACAACAAATCCAAGATTAGTTGTTAAAATATTAATCCTTGTTTGACACCTTTTCACAATATCGAAAAAATCTAACAGTCGCCTATTTTCAAACCCATATACTATAAATTGGTTTTGTCTAAATTTATTTTTTGAATATAAGATTTCTGTCAACCTTTCGGTTAGATGAAGTTTAAAACTTTTTTTAGTTTCTTCTTTATCAAGGCTTGAAGCATCAAGATTAATGTATGTTTGATTTGAAATATCAGAGGGAAGTTTCTTGTCTGCGACAATAATTATAGGCTTGTTAAGGCACAGCGCAGCGCCCACTTCCAGTAGTACATTTTCATTTCTTTCACCCGTCATATCCGCAATACATAAGTCACTTTTTTTTATATAAGAATCAATCCGATCCTGTAGCCTAGTCCCTGCATCAGATGGCTTTTTATCAGCTCTGATAACTTCAAAATGGCTATTAAATTCTTTACATACATTGTTAATAGCATCCCAAAAGAATTTAGAATTTTTTGAAGCAAATGGTTGGATGGTGAAAAGATTTAATGGTTTCACGAAACCTCCTTATGATTAATTGTTGCAAACGCCACTAATCAGCCGTGCAGCTTTTTACGTCGGCTGCATTTGTCTTGTTATCTTTTTACTGCCACATAACCGCCAAAGAGATAGGCTTTAAAGAACTTATGAATCTTAATAAAACCCACTTCTTTAAATAGTGATTCAATACGCTCTTGAGGTATAAAATGAACCTCTTTTTTCCGCATTGCAAATTCTTCTTCTACCCGGTCATTTTCACCGCGTGAAAATAGCTGATGATTTTTCCAGGCAGCATTGAGAGTATTAAATTCATCTGAACCAATCTCACCCTCAAGGTCAACAAGAACGATAGGAGAACCTGGTTTTAATCTATCATAAATGCCTTTTAAGAAATTCAATTTTGCACCATCATCAGGTAAAAAGTGCATAACCAGAATGGATGTGGCAGCATCAAAGTCTTTTTCTGCTACATCATCAATCAGGCCCAATACGAGGGATATTTTATTCTCCAGAGAAGCAGCCGCCACTTTTTTTCTGGCAATCGAAAGCATCGGTTTGGCTGGATCAAAACCAGTAAAAGACCAGTGGGGATTATTCTGTGAACAATCAATTATCTCTTTTCCCGTTCCAGCGCCTGCCACTATTATTCTTGCCTCTTTGTCCAATATATCCTTTAAAAGGTGTTGAGTTAACTCGTAAATAGAATGATAAGCAGGTATTATTTTATGTGCGACATCATCATATTCATTGGACCATTCACCATTAAAATTTATTTGTTTTTCCATAATATCAATAACCTTTTTAAAACCTGATCAGCTATTCATTCTATATTTTCATTTAAAGATATTGCCTGGCCTAAAACCCTTTTTTTCTACAAGATGACTTTACTCGTCAGCGGTCACGGTTTTTTGCGATCCATTGCAAGAGCATTGTTGGAAATCCATATTAAATTCTTAAAGTGCTGTTTTTAAGGTCAAAAACATTAACTTTCGATAAATATCCAATATATTTATCGAAAGTTTTATTATATTATCAGTCTATTAACTTAGTTTGACAAGAAAAAAATATCGGATATATTTGGTCGGACAAGATGTCTGTTGAAATTGTGTCTAGCTCTGTTACAAAATGTATGAATCTTGTATTCAACTGGTGGTGAGATATATCCTTGGTTTTTCTCTGGCCCCTCTTGCTTGATTTTTTTCATTTTTAATTTTTGACTTGAATATTCAAATCAAAAATAGTAAACGACACGATTGATATCTAAACTTTATCCAAATAATTTATGAAACAACAAATAAAAATAGCCTCGGTGATGAAAACTTGCAGTTAGTTTGCAATTTATGAACCGGTTTTGAAAAACTAAGCATCTTTTTATAGATTTTTCATTTGCATAGTTGCCTTCATAATGATTCAAGTGCTGTAAACCCTGCAAGTCCCATAAATTCCAACAAAACTATCTAATTTAGCATTAATTAAATTGACCTCCCTTTAATTTTTAAAAGCGGTGGTCCGGGAATAGAGATATGGTACTTGAACAATATGGATTAAAAAGCCTATCAGGTCTCCTGAAAAAAGGTGAAACATCTATCCTGATCGGTTCTTCTGGCGTTGGAAAATCCACCTTGATAAACGCGCTGTCCGGTATGAACCATCAGGCGGTTCATAAGATCAGCAAACGCGTTAATAAAGGGAAACACACAACCACCCACAGAAAGCTTTTTCTTTTGCCAAACGGGAGTCTTCTTATTGACAACCCCGGAATGAGAGAATTGGGTCTCCATGATGGTTTCGATTCCATTCAGGATGTTTTCTGTGAGATTGAAATTCTGTCAGCAGATTGCAGATTTAATGACTGCAACCATGAAAAAGAGAAATGGAAAACTATTAAAATGGATCAAAAACGATTGTATAAAAATACAAACAAAATTTAACGCAACTTAAAAAAATATTGGAGAAAACATTGAAAATTAGAAAATCAACAGCCTCAGACAAAACCGTCATTGCAACAATTCATACACTGGCATTTGGCAAAAAAAAAGGACCAGAAATAGCAACGCTTGTAAATGGCTTGTTTGACGATAAAACTGCCCTGCCTTCATTATCACTTGTGGCCATTAAAAACAAAAAAGTGATCGGCCATATCCTCTTCACAAGGGCAATAGTGACCGGGACACAAACAACGGTATCCGCACAATTACTTGGACCATTGGCCATCCTTCCGGATTTCCAGAACACCCGCGTTGGCAGCAAGCTTATCAAAGAGGGGTTAACCCGATTAAAAACATTGGATGTGGCTTTGGTTTTTGTACTCGGTCACCCGAATTATTATCCCCGTTCAGGTTTCAAACCCGCAGGGGTACTCGGGTTTCAAGCCCCATACCCCATCCCTGAAAAACATGCCGGTGCCTGGATGGTACAGGAACTTTTCCCGAATACCATTAAAAATGTAAGTGGAAAAATTCAATGCTGTGATGTGTTTAAACAACCAGAGCATTGGCGTGAATAGAAAAAAGATTGCGGGTTAACAAAAATGCTTCGGCCCCGGCTGAAGCATTTCCCAATAGATTGCCTCTTTCTTTTTATCAATTTTAATAGTTAGATCGCTTGCGGTGTTACTGTACTGGTTTTGACAATTATCCCATAATTTTTTCAAGCCTATTGAACTGGCATCGATTAACCGGGTACTTTTTGTAAAATCCTCTTTCTCGGCTAATTCAGGATACAAACCAATATTGACTTTATTCTCTTGGATTTTTTCTAGAATAGTTGAACATTTAAAATTGCTCATGATCCAGCACCTCACGTATTCTATAAGCCAAATCTTGCTTTGAAAACGGTTTATTTATAAACTTGACATCACTATCCAACACACCATGATGTGCAATCACATTTGCGGTATATCCGGACATAAAAAGGCATTTAATATTTGGGCATGATTGAAGTATTTTTTTGGACAGATCTCTGCCGTTCATTTGCGGCATAACAACATCGGTTATAAGCAGATCAATATCTTTTGAAGCTAATTCTTCAATGATTTCGATAGCTTTTCCTGGTGTGGATGCTGACAAAACTTTGTAACCAAGTCTTTTAAGTATCATCGATGTCGTCCGCAGGATAGCTTTCTCGTCCTCCACCAACAAGATTGTTTCATTTCCTGTTTTGGCTGTTTTTCGGGTATTTGTTTTTTCTACTATGGTTGTTGTTTGATTATACCGGGGAAAGTATATCTTAAATGTCGTTCCTTGACCCGGTTCACTGTATACGTTAATAAACCCTTTGTTCTGTTTGACAATACCATAGACGGTAGCAAGTCCGAGACCCGTACCTCGACCATTTTCCTTTGTAGTAAAAAATGGTTCAAAAAGATATTTTAGAGTCTCATTATCCATGCCGCAACCATCATCGCTAAAAGCCATCACTACATAATCACCGGGTTTAAACCCGGCATGATCATGGCAATATGCCTTATCAAAACTAACATTTTCCGTCTCAATGGTAACTTTGCCGACACTTTTAATTGCATCCCGCGCATTAACACAAAAATTGGCCAATACCTGATCTATCTGAGAAGGGTCTATTTTGACCGGCCACAACTGTTTAAAGGGTAGCCATGCCAGTTCTATGTCCTCTCCGATCAGGCGAGAAAGCATTTTAAGCATTCCATCAACAGCGTCATTAAAATTGAGGACTTTGGGAGCAATCGTCTGTTTGCGGGCGAAGGCTAGGAGTTGACGTGTAAGGTTCGCTGAACGTTTTGCCGCCTTTTGAATTTCTTGTAAATTTTCAATTCCCGGGTTCAAGGAATCAATATCCTCAAGAAGCATGTCGGTATTGCCCATAATGATACTTAACATATTGTTGAAATCATGGGCCACCCCACCGGCAAGCCGTCCCACAGATTCCATCTTTTGTGCTTGCTGGAGGTCGGTCTTCAGCTTAGTCCTCTCTTCTTCATTCTTCCTTCGTTCGGTAATGTCACGCCCAACTCCCAATACACCAATAAGCTTTCCTTCAAAATTATGCATTGGGCTTTTTATAGTTTCTAAAAGCTCTGTGTGGCCGTCATCGGCATAGGTGACTTCTTCTTCATTGATACAGGGTTTCCCTGCTGCCATTGCAATTTCATCATTTTTCCGGAAAAAATCCGCTAATTTTTCATCCACAAAATCATAATCTGACTTTCCTATGATATCCTTTTTTTTTGCACCAAAAAGTCGCTCGAATTTGGAATTGCAGGATAAATAAACTCCATTAGTATCTTTCAACCACACAAGATCGGGCAATGAATCTATCAATGAACGCATGTGTGCTTCACTCTCTTTTAAAGCGTTTTCTGCCCTTTTTCGTTTTTTTATTTCCTTTTCAAGTTGCAGATTAGAGAAACTAATCTTGGAAATATATGTCGTAAATTTAACTAGAAAACTCATTAAATGATCAATGGTCTCTTTGTTGTACCTCGGTATGTTCTTGAAAGCATCTAAATAGGGTTCTTTGTCAAATCCATATTTTTCAGCCTGTTTGATAAAAAAGTCTTCATCAATTTCATCATCATCATAAAAAAATTGCCCTGTAAATATATTGCCCAGATGATTGGTGCCTACATAGAGTGGAGTAACAACATCCCATAAGCCATTTTTACATTTGTAATCGACATATTCTCCAGGCTTAAGGTTTTTTGATAAATATAGATCACTTTTCGTACAATTGTGTGATGTTTCAAGGTGTACTCGATGAAACTTGGTACAGATATCCTGCCAGCCTGTAGACTCGATCACTTCGCCTTTCATGTCAAGTATGGCTGTCACCATATTGGTAAGGTAATGGAAATCATCCATAATAGACTGTACCTCATCAATATTAATAATTGATTTGAGATCAAGATTCTCAGAGAAAATCTCAGGCTTGATTTCAGAGACCTTTTCTAATAATTCAAGTTTTTCTTTCTCAAGATCTTTTACTCTCTGTTCCAATTTTTCATAGGTTTCTCGATCAATCATGGACATCTCCAGAAATATTTTTTTATCTCGCTGAATAGTTGATCAATTTCGTATAGTATCTGAAAAAATTGTATAATGCAAAAAAAGCATGATCTTTCGAGTATATTTAAGGTAGAGGAATTTTGAAATATTTGGCGAGTATTACGGTGGACCCCAAAGTCTGAACAGGTTCATTGCTGAAATATCTCCAGTATAAACCGACGCATCAATGAACATAGGGGATTCACGGTTGACCCTCAACAATTCTTCTTTGTAGTATTGATCGTTTATATGATGGTAACTTATAAAGACTTTATGCATTGATATCAGAAACCCTTTTTACTTTTTGTCGATTCAGTCATTTTCTAAGACGGTTAAGTCTTCAACTCCTGCCATTTCGCCATAAAAGGTCGAACTATCTGATTTAGAATCAATAATTGCAATTTTAGTAAATTCTCTACAATCTCTTCAGTGCGCCTTAATAATTGATCTTGTAAGGCCGAATAGTCAGTTTGTAAATCAATAGGGCCATATCAACCAATATGGAATGCTGACTGGGCAACATAATCCTTGAGAATATGATTACTTCTTTTACTGATGCGACCAGTTATTAATTGTCTCTGTATACCACCAGATTGTTTAACCCGAGGGATAATTCCAGAATATGAGGCAAGGTTTGCCGCTGATTTTTGTTATACTGATCACCAAATTCCGCGATGACACCAGATGCTAAAACAAGCCCAATTCACTCTCCAGTTTTGGGGTAGGATCAGCACCAAAAACACTTAAATTCGGCAACAATTTCCTGTTAGTGACGGCAATAATTTCCAGCTAGTGACAGCAACAATTTTACGCCCGCCAAAAATAGCTATAAAACCCCTAATCAAGCGATAAAAACCAGAAACGGACAAAGAGATATCTCAACCAAATACTGGCACTAAAATTGCAACTTGAAACAATTACCGATGTCACTGCACAATTGTTGACTTAACAATAACTTAGCTTTATTCATTAAATAGGATTTGATATGAAAATAAACCAAACGGTTCAGGCCAGTCATCTTTACCAGATGCAAAGTCAACCTTCAGAAACCCAAAAATCGGACAATGTCAGTACCAGCATACAAGGCACCAGCGCCTCGGTTAGAATCAGTTCCGCAGGCCGAAACGCAGAACACAATTGGCAGGCCATTGCTGATAAATATGATGTGACAAATATTTCCACGTATGAACGTGGAGCCATGACAGCAGAGTTGCTAGAAAACAAATTAATATCTTCTACCGAAGGACTTTCCTTGATGGCACCGCTTAGCATCAACGCAAATCCAGAGACTAAAATAAATTTTTTGGATATTATGCAAAAAGGCTTCGAAGCCGCAAAAAGTAACGGCACGTCACAAAAACAGATAGAATTAATGAAAAGCACCGTTAACACATTACACCAACTACACGCACTCGCCGGTAACAAGGACAATAACACATAATGTTTAGCTCACAAGCTTGTCTGGGTGCATGGTTTGCTTAAGAAGTGGTCGTCATGACTTCCTCGATAACTGCAACCGCACTCCCAATTCCATTTTCATGGTAAATTCTCACACTTATCTCTTCAGCTTTTCTCTGTGCGTCTGGATTCGATATTGCGCCTTTGATGGCTATGGCGAGATTGTCGGCACTAAGTTTCTTCTGGGGGATAGGTTTACTGCTCAATCCAAGTGAATAAACTCGCTGCCCCCAAAAAGGTTGATCTCCGAAGAACGGTACAATTACAGACGGCTTACCCGCCCTCAGCACAGCTGCCGTTGTACCTGCACCGCCGTGATGTACAATGGCGACCATTCGTGGGAACAGCCAATCATGTGGAGCTTGCTCGATTTGATGGATTGTTTCCGGTAGATCGGTCGCTTTCAGACCACCCCATCCCGTTGCTATAATGCCTCTAACCTTTGCCTTGATGATAGCCTTGATAACAATATTAGCCAGACGCTCGGGGTTACGTCCGGCCATCGATCCAAAGCCGATATACACCGGTGGTGGCCCCGCTGCCAGAAATGCTTCGAGTTCAACGGGCGGAGTCCAGTTGTCGTTTCGATTGAGAAACCAGTACCCTGTCATCATAGCGGTTTTGGGCCAATCTGACGGTTGAGGCACCACATGCTTGCTAACCGCGTGCAGAACCGGAATGTTTTTTCCATCCGCAGTGTGTAAAATATCAAAGTTCTTTAGCGGCGGTAGGCCGTTTGCAACACGCCACGCCTTGACATGCTTTCCACAAGACCACCCCATAAGCGTGTTTACGAACCTATATGTCATGCGGCTGTACCATCCCCCCAGCTTCAAATTAGGAAACCCCATATTGGGATGCTCTGCCGTAGGAACTATCATGGGAAACGGCAGAGCCATTATGACCGGTACGCCAAGCTTTTCGGCAAAATGTGGTCCACCATAAGCCTTTGGATGAAAGATGATTAGATCAGGTTTGGACTTTTTGGCAGCCTCCCAACTATCTTGAAGCAGGGATTGCTGCATGGGCCTAAGCTGCTTCATCATGCTGAATGTTCGCTTGATCACCTGAAACAAGTTGTTCGTGTTTTCAAGAAGGTCACGACCTTGATCCGTATCTATGATCGCCAGCAAGTCATCATTCATGTATCCATATTGAAGATCGTGCTCACCAACGAAGACGCGGAAACGGTCGCTTGTGGCGAGTGTTACCTGATGTCCTAATTCCTGCAAACCTTTTCCCAAAGCTACATAAGGCTGAACATCACCGCGGGAACCATACGTTGCAATAAATATATTCATAGAGATTATGCTTAGAGCCTGTTTAAATATTACCTCATTATGGTAGAAATCCAGCAAAACAGGTAAAATTTATTATTACCGATTTCGCCATGGTCCGGTCAGCAACATATAATTTTGATATTTACCAATAGCACAATTCGAAAGCAAGCGCATATTACAAAGGAGGGCAGCATGAGGATCACTTGATAGGAAAAAATAAAAACCATTTCAACATATAATTAATTGCACCATTAATTTGGCAAATTACTCGTAAAAGCCTTCGATAACAATTTTAAAAGCATCGGCCGCTGTTTTTCGCTGCTCACTAAATTTGACACCGAATATAGTCTGAGCGACTTCTAAACTGGCTTCTCTCCCTTTTATAATAGTGCCTTTTTCAACCTGATTTTTAACTCTAACGGTTGGGCTGACCGCTGGAATGAGTTTGGCTTCACTCAATTTCAGATAATCCTTTTTAACA
The DNA here is from genome assembly GCA_033852015.1 of Desulfobacula sp. Classification (GTDB taxonomy): domain Bacteria; phylum Desulfobacterota; class Desulfobacteria; order Desulfobacterales; family Desulfobacteraceae; genus Desulfobacula. The sequence goes on along the minus strand of JAWSVH010000110.1, from coordinate 12,260 downwards.
TAGAGATCATCGATTTCCTGCTTTAATTCAGCAATTTCAGACATGAGTGCCTCAACCTTTTTTAGAACCACTTCTTTCCGGGCATTATGCTCATTCTCATATCTTTGAGTAGCATTTACTGCTGCTCTATACATACCGAATTTAATATCCGCCATTTCATGGATATGACTTTTCTGCTCTTCCTGAGACAAATTACGTATATCATTAAATAATTCATTTATAAATTGCCTGGCACGTGTTGATCCAAGGGTATCTGAATAATCATGGTTTGTTGTCCCATTTATCCTGTTCATTAATTCATCAGTTTTTTGCTCAAAAGATTTAAAACTATCAAATGACTTATCACTAAATAATTTTATGAGTTCTTGCAAAATAGTTTGTTGTTCCAGATAATTACTTTGCACCTCTATTTTTCCATTGAACCAACCATCAATTTCCTCCAACTCCTCCTCGTGAAGCAACCTTTTTAATAATTGTTTTTTTTCGTCTATAAGTTGGTTCGTGGTATTTGCTTTAAGGGTTGGATTTTTACCTATCTGAAGAATAGTTGGTCTACCCTCTTCTGAATAGACGTTATTCAGGAGAATATCCTGAAAAGCATAAACTTTAGATGATGTTATATCAGAATTAGGTGCTATCAAGCTTTTTGAGGTAATAATAATCCTATTAACGATATCCTTTTTTACAATGATATCCTCTCCGGAAATAATAATATTCGATTGTTCTTCCGCAGTGGAGTTGTTTAATGCATTACCATCTATTTGAACAGACCCGGTTGCGCTGAGCTGTCCTTTCACGTCACCTTTCACCGAAATTTCATGACAAATGACTTTACCACCCGTATCGATGCTCCCATCAACTCTAAGATTCACATCCTGATATTCGACACCCAGATCAGTTTTGATATTGCCGGTCAGATATTTTGTCTCATATGACAAGTTATTGGGAGTTAAAAAAAGCGTCCTATTCTTAAACAGCGTTGGATTGCCATCAATTTCGGCCAGAAAATGGTTGCCTTGTTTCATAACCCCTTCACCACAAGACAAAGGAATGATTTTATACTCGGAAGATGCAATATGAAACCCACAAACATCTTTCCCAGGTTTTCCTTCTTTATAAGGTATCCGCTTTGCCAGAATATCTCCTTTTTTGGCAAATGGAAGTACTTGTGAATCAGCGTTATCTGTGTTTAAAGCCACCCCGGTTTTAAATAAAAACTCTATTGATTCATTAACAGGTTCCAAAGGAGCATAACCCTGGGCAATTTTTATTTCCAAACCTGTTTCCCATTTTTTTATAAAAGCACCCATAACTTTCTCATCACAAATACCAAACCGAATACCAATTGAGTCAAGCCAACTGATAACGTCGGGTATCAGGACATCTTCCTCATTTTTCTTTACGATCCTTAGATAAGCCTCTAATTTGTTTTTTGAAAATCTATATTCAAAAAGTTGGTTTAACCGTTTGTTTGTGTTTGTTTCCAGATTATACGAAGATAAAGCCTTTTTAAGTGACAGTCTTTGTTTTTCAAATTCCTTCTGGATATTAAAAATATGGGTTAAATCTTCATCGGACAAGCCAAAAAGTTCTTTTAGTATTTCCCCAAGATATCGTTTGGTTTTATTCTCTTTTCCCTCACTTTTCTGCACCAATAATGCCTGGTTCAATTGATCAATGGAGATCATCCCCTCTTTTACGGCAATGGCTCCAAACCTCATGCTAATACTTATTCTTTCCATTTCCGTAGAAGCTATATCGTTCATGGCCTCTGCAAGAAACTCATCTTTCACACGGTCCTGTGAAAGAAGAATCGCTGCTTTATTTGCCTTGGTAATTTCTTTTTGTTCAAGAAGTATGTCGCCAATCAACTTGCTTTCCTGGGTTGTCCTAAAAAGTTCACTTTGCAAGTCTATGGCTTTTTTAACCTTTTCAGGATTAATAAATTTATTTGCAATTCCCAACTCTCCAAATTTTTTGTCCAGCAGTTTCATTTTTAAATGTTTTTGAATAGCAAATAGAAATTTAATCTCTTCTTCTGAAAGATAATTTATTTCTCTGAAAATTTGAACAATAGAAACATCAGGATTTATATCTATTTCATCTATGAATACAGATAGAATCTGTTTTTCCTGTTCAATTGAAATCAAGCGACATTTTACAGCCAGTCCTAGAAGGTTTCGATCTTTATTATCAATACTTTTGTTACTCAGTCCACTGTTCATACTGCCACTCTCTTTTTATTAAATGAAGATACCGCTCGGTTACCAAGCAGCTAAACTTCTTAATCGGGATTTTATTAAATTTCTCTTCAAAGTGCTATTGCTTCTTCATGATTGGGGTCTATCCTTAAGATCTGATTGAGATAATCATCAGCTTGAAGTATTTTTCGATTCTTATAATATATATATGCAATTTGATATTTTGCATCCATATGCCCACGGACATGGCTATCCACTTTAATAAAATGCTTCAATGCCTTTTCCCAGTCACCTGCGTCATTAAATAGAACCCCTGCCCTATAAATCATATCATAATTTGAAGGATCTAAGACTTTACTACTTTTTGACATTTTTTTCCTCTAGGAAACTATTTTTAAAAGACACATTCAGTGATACTTTGTCTGCAATTATTCTATTATCTTTACAACATAAAAATAAGAACACTTTCTTGAACACATGCAAAAGCCTAACTGCAAAATTTTGACAATGAGTATAACATTAAATGATATAAATTGTTAAAAAAATAATACTTGAGTCCAATTAACGTAGTTTTTTGAGCTCTTTTGCCATAAAAATAGCCACACGTTCCAACCCAGCGTTACGATGGACTTCCCCTTCGCGAAAGACATCGCTTTCTATTGTTGCCAGAAGGGTACGCCGCTGTGGATAACGGACGAATATAAAGTGATCCCAGTGATCTGCCAGCATACAATCCTCATGACTCCCAAAGAGACAAATTGGTTTTCCGCCAAAAACCGGATATGCGGATCTACGAAGTAGTTCGAAACCAGCAATCCTGGAATAACGATCATAGGCTTCTTTGCCACTGATCTTTTTGGAGTTTACGCCTGAATCCTTATAGTCGGCGATCGGTTTATATTTATTCAGGTTGTAAACAAAAAGCGGTTCATCAAGATCTTGGCCTCTTGCTATCTTCATTTGATTTTCATCTGGCCAAACAGCGGCATTCTCAGCTTTCCAATGTGCCGTAGGGATGCCATCATCAGTGATTCCTTTGAACAATCGAACAAACCAAGAAATGGCCTTAACTATATAAAAAGTAATCGTTGGTTCCGGCATAATTGCAAGAATGGTATGCTCAGAACAAACCCTCTTTAAGGTGTCCCCAAATGCTGATAGAAATTCGAAAGCAGCTTGGATCGAGGGAAATTCATCGATCACAATTTCATCTATCAACATCCCCTCCCGAGCAGCAGGATCAACCTTAACTCGAAACAACCTCTTGACACTAAAGTTATTTTTGCTCTCGTTTAGCCATTTTTTATAGCCATTAAAATCTTCAATTTTAAAATGGTATACAAAGGCCACCCTTTTTGCACCTGCCTCTTCTAAGGCTTTAAGGCATGGTTCTTTTTCTTTTGAGAGTGGCATATTCATTGCGATCCTTTGTTGAAGCCTAGCGTATTCCTCAGTGACTAGAAAAGTGAGTCCACTGAAGAAAATGGTTAAGTGATAATTGTTGGTTTTTTATTATATCCCTTATCACCATATGGTTTTAGTTTTTCGGTCCATAGCTCTTCAAGAAAATGGAGGTCTTCAGCGGGATCATAACTGGGGCTATCCAATGGTTTAAGAATTTCGAGTTCCTTAAACTCGAATGCCTCTGGACCATATTGTTTCCATTCTTTCTGTAATAAAATATTACGGCAGTTACCTATCTTCAACTCGGTTTTAAAGCGATTAAGTATTGCTGACAAATTATTACTTGAGCCGATAAGAATCTTGTCATTTACTTTATTTTTAATTTGGAAGACACCCATTGGGCGAGGAGTATCCTTATATTCCCTTATCTTAGCTTTTTTATCCATTTTTAGTCCTTTGGGTGCTGTTGCACCTAACAAGTAATTGAGCACTCCAATAATTTCTTATCTAACCACATAGCACTCAGGATTGAGATAATGTGCGCTAAGCAGGTTAAATTATTTTAGAAATCAAAAGATTTCCTATCAGCATTTCTTTGAGCTGTAAAGCAATTTGGAGAGAATCTTAGAATCAAGGATACTGAGTCTTGTAGTTTGATGATTTTTTCAAAAGAGAGTTACGCACAATCAAAAAGTAGTTTATAGCTGATCCAGATTCCCGCATCTTTCTTCTGGAAGTTGTCGCTCAATTAGAAATTTGACTCATGATCGATAATACCATAATAAACAGCAGTATTTCATTAAATATCCTATTCTTTGCATTCGAAGTATTTTTAATGTAAGGTATGTAAATCCAATTTATAAAACGATTTCGTAGCCAAAAAAAGATGTGTTTCCAGAAAAGTTAATTCTGACCTCTCTTGTGTTTTAAAACATCATTTATCTTGAAATCTTTTATAGCCATAACATACAAGTTTCGACTAAATTATATGACCTTGTGTTTGCTATAATTGAATGAAGGGGAATTAAATCAATGTCCATTTTAAAAAGGACAATTTAATATGAATCTATGTAAAAAAACAATTTGGATTTTCTGTGCAAATTTTTTGGCATTCATCATGATAATTATGGCATATGCTACCGAATCCACGGGACCTCTCATCTTTGCTGGAGATATGAACTATCCCCCATTCGAATCTATCAGAGACGATCAACCCGTAGGAATCAATATCGACATATTGAGGGCCTTGTCAAAAGTAATGCACCGAGATATTGAGATACAATTGATGAAATGGTCTGAAGCCCAGCAAATGCTCAAAGACGGCAAGGTCGATGCTTTGACCGAAATGGCCTATACAGAATCTCGTGCTGAGTTTTTTGATTTTTCAGAGCAAACGGTCTTGTATAAATATTCGTTTTTCATAAGGAAAGATGACGAAAATATCCAACATTTATCTGATCTTGAAGGTAAAATCATTGCAGTTACAAAAGGCGGGTACCCACGACAGTTCCTGAAATCCAATAAAAAAAATAAATTCTATATTATGGAAAGCTACCTTGATGGATTCAAGCAGCTATTAGCGGGAGCTGTTAATGTCGTAGCTGCCGACTACTGGGTCGGTGGAAATACGCTTGAGGAAAACAATTTAAAGAGTGTTATCAAGTTCGAGACTCATCCATTTGCTGAAAAACCCGGGTTTATCCCTGTTAAAAAGGGAAACACCGCCCTATTGAACGAAATCAACCAAGGTATTGCAAAACTAAGGAAAGAAGGCATTATTCAAGGAATATTTGATAAATGGTCGGGAAAAAGCTTGGTATTTATAACAAAAGAAAAACTTGAAAAATTGAAAATAATCGTTGGCTTAACCCTTACTTTCATAAGCATTCTCTTTATTGTTTTTTGGATATATATATTAAAGAGACAACTAAAATCAAAGACAGCAGATCTTCAGGAGGCACACGACAATCTTGAAAGTGAGGTTCAGAAAAGAACCATTAGTTTACAACGTGAGATTACCGATCACAAACTGGCAGAAGAAGCACTCTGCGAAAGCGAAGAAAAATTAAATGCCTTATTCACTTCCCTGACCGAAATAATAGTGATGCACGAGCTGGTGCTAAACGCTGCCGGTGAAGCTATTAATTACCGCATTATTGATTGCAATAAGGTATTTACCGAAGTAACAGGAATAAGCAAAGAGGATGCAATTGGTAAATTAGCAACCGAAGTGTATCAAACCAATCCACCACCTTACATGGAGAAGTATGCCAAGGTTGGGCTAGGAGGAGAGCCCCATGAATTTAACATCTTTTATCCGCCCTTGGATAAACATTTTATGATATCGGTTGTTTCGCCCCAAGCCGGAAAATTTGCCACCATTACCACCGATATTAGTGATATGATGCGGATACAGGAAATGATTATGGCAAAGAATAAGGAGATGGAGAATTACCTTTATATTGCCTCTCACGATCTTCGAACGCCTTTGGTGAACATACAGGGTTTTAGCCAACGGCTGAAAAAACAAGCTGATTCAATAAAAACCCTTTTCGCTGATAAAACGCTTGAACCTGAAATACTTCATCAACTTGGCGATATTACCGATAAAAATATTCCCAAGACACTCAGTTTTATCCTTAGCAATATCGAAAAAATGGATACCCTTATCAACGGTCTCCTTCAGTTATCACGCACAGGCAGAGTAGAAATGAACATTCAGAAAATTGACATGAACGAGCTGTTTGCGACAATACTTCAAAGCCACGATTTCCAGATAAAAGAAGCCCAATGCGAAATTCATATTGATCCACTACCTGAATGTTATGGCGATGCCGCATTATTGGATCAGCTTTTCGCAAATATAATTAGCAATGCCTTGAAATATTCTGATTCGGGGCGGGTTTTGGAAATTACAGTGGGCGCTAAAAAGACACACAATAGGGTTGTATACGCCATTAGAGATACCGGCAAAGGAATTGCACAAAAGCATCTGGATAAAATTTGGGATATCTTTTACCGCATCGACCCACGTTCAAGCAAAACCGGCGAAGGTCTTGGACTTAGCCTAGTGAAACGAATAGCCGAAAAACACAAAGGGAAAGTGTGGGCCGAGTCAAAAGAAAATAAAGGTTCTGTTTTTCATATTGAACTAAACAATCGTTCATTCACTGAAATCTGATATCTTTAAGGAGGAAAATAACTATGGAAAAAAACAAAGAACTTACAATTCTGATAGCCGAAGATGATGATGGACATGCCGATCTTATTATGACAGGACTAAAGGAATCTGGAATATGCAACCATATGATTCGCTTTATAGATGGTAAGCAGACATGGGATTTTATTGCGGGTAAGGGTAAAAAGATGGCTTTAGACAAAAACAAATCATACCTGCTGTTGCTCGATATCAACATGCCTAAAATGGATGGTGTCGAGGTGTTAGAGCGTATAAAAAGCGATGATGATTTTAAAAACCTTCCTGTAATAATGCTCACAACGACTGACGATCCACGTGAAGTGGAAAAATGTTATGCGCTTGGCTGTAATATTTACATCACCAAACCGGTTGATTTTTTAAAATTTACAGAAACCTTAAAAAGGTTAGGCCTTTTTATTCAAGTGGTAAAGGTGTGATATCGAAATGGAAACTGATAAGAGAGGGGTCCTGAATCTATTATTGATTGAAGACGATGCTGGCTTAGTCGAATTGATCACCTCAAACCTGGAAGAATTGGGATTTTCTGTGATGAGTGCTGTTTCAGGTGTTGAAGCACTTGCACATCTTAAAAAACAAACACCAGATTTGATGTTGCTTGATTACTCGTTGCCTGATATCAACGGCAAAGAGCTGATTGAAACATTAATTAAACAGCAAACACCTCCACCACCATTTATCATCACTACCGGACAAGGCAATGAACGCATAGCCGTAGATATGATGAAGTTGGGCGCCATGGATTATTTGACGAAAGATATACTCTTCCTTGAAAAGCTGCCTGATGTGGTTAAGCGTGTGGTTAAGGAAATCGAAAGCGAAGGTAAACTTAGACAAGCAGAAGACGCGTTAAAGGAAAGCGAAGAGCAATACCGGGCTGTCGTAGATAATATCGGTGACTATATCATGAGATATGACAAAAAATTTAAACACATCTATGCTAACAAACTCGCTCTTGAGGCGACTGGTTTACCGATGGATCAGTACATAGGAAAAACCCATCGAGAACTTGGGTTCCCAGACCATTTGTGCGAATTATGGGAAAAAAATATTAAACTTGTATTTGACACTGGTAAGCAACAAAATATCGAGTTTGATGTTGAATTAGCTGAAGGCAAAATGGATTTGGAGTTACAGCTGAATCCTGAGTTTGCAGTTGATGGAAGTGTTAAAACCGTCATTGGGAGATCCCGTGATATTACCTCACGCAGACAAGCCGGAATAGAAAAAAGGAAGCTTGAATCCCAACTTCATCAAGCCCAGAAAATGGAATCCATCGGCATTCTTGCTGGGGGTATAGCCCATGATTTTAATAATATTCTAACAGCGATTATGGGTTTTTCCCAACTGCTTCTAACTGAAGTAAAAAAAGGTTCGACTATGGAGGATGATATTAACGAAATTTTGACTGCAAGTATTCGGGCACGGGATCTAATTAGCCAAGTGCTTGTTTTTGCAAGACAATCAAACACAGAGATCGGACCAATGAGAGTGGATTTGATTGCAACAGAAGCCCTTCAACTCATCCGTTCTTCTGTTCCTACATCAATTAAAATCAAATCAATAATAGAGAGTAAATCAAGGATAATCGGAAACCCAATTCAGTGTCATCAAATTATCATGAACCTTTGCACGAATGCAGCCTATGCAATGGAAAAAGAAGGGGGTATCCTGGAAATCAGAATCCAGGATGCTGACACTAATGATAATGCCGTAATTGTGGGATTAGGGCTGAAGCAAGATGATTACATAAAAATAATTGTAAAAGATACCGGCGATGGTATTCCACCCAATATTATTGGGTCAATCTTCGACCCGTATTTTACCTCAAAACCGATAGGTGAAGGTACCGGCATGGGACTTTCGGTGGTCCATGGTATTGTCGAGAGTTATGGCGGTAAAATTACCGTAAACAGTAAGCCCCAAAAAGGAACTGAACTTACCATTTTTATACCCGTCACAAAGCACGATGAAAAGCGTGTTGTTGAATCCAAGAAAGAACTACCTACCGGTACGGAAAATATCTTAGTTGTTGACGATGAACTCTCAATTACAAATATTTTTGATCGAACGCTGAGATCTCTTGGATACTCTGTCACAAAGAGAAATAGTAGCATAGAAGCATTAGAATTATTCAGGTCAAAATCTAACTCTTTCGATTTGGTCATCACTGACATGGCCATGCCAAATATGACCGGCGATAATTTGGCCATCAAAATGATAGCAATAAAACCCACTATACCCATTATCCTTTGTACCGGTTACAGTAAAACCATTTCCGATGAAAAGGCATTTAAAATTGGAATAAAAGCATTTGTTCAAAAACCCATTGTTAATACTGATTTGGCAGAAACAATTAGAACAGTGTTAGATGATGCAAATAAAAGGGCTTAAATCATAATCGTACCCATATGATCCTTCCACAAAAAAGCGGACAAAAGGTTAAGCCACTTTTGGTTAAATATTGCATTGCATTTTTTCTTGCCCAAATATATCTACTCCAAAATTTGCCAACATTAAAAAGCATTATCCAGTTAGATATAGGTAAGTGAAAATTTGGACAAGATATGATTGAATGCACTTTACAGCCATCATATATCTTGATACTGATTTAATGATCAAAGGGCTGGTTTGAGGTTGAAATTAATTATTGTGGAGAGGATAATGCTTAAAAAGTACATTAAAAATCTATCAGAAAAAAGCAAGATTCTATATCTTGTTTGTATTTTTGCAGCCATACTGTTTGTTATTTTACTTCCTGGGCATCATCCTTACAATTTTAGTCCTATATTGAAGATTATCCCGTTGTTAAGTCTATTAATTATTGTATCGGCCGAAGTCAAAGGCAGAAAACGGATTCTGATAATGATGGCTTTAATTTTTTGCATGATTGGCGATGTTCTTCTTGACCTTGATCGAAGTGGCAATTTTAAAATAGCACTGATTGCCTTTCTCATAGGTCATTTATTTTATATAATTATTTTCCAGATAGAAAGGCGTTTTGAAAAAAAGAAAAGTATCTTTCTTATATTAATTTTTGTCTACACTTTAATAGTCGGCTTTTTACTAAAAGATATTTCTCCAGAATTTCTTCCCCCAGTTATGATTTATCTTTTAGTAATAAGCATTATGACATTATCAGCTTTTCTGATGAAGGATTTTTCATGGATTATCTGTACAGGGGCCATCATTTTCATGATTTCTGATACTGTTATTGCAATAAACAAGTTTCTTATACCGATTCCAAACTCAACAGTATTCAATATAGGACTATATTTTATTGCACAATGTCTAATTATAACAGGTTTGATTATTAACGAGCAAAATCATCAAAAAAGAAATCTCCCTAATTAGACACACACCTCGAATATGCTTTTGGTATCATTGATGAATATGACCGACCCATAGCCGTTTCCATTAGAATAATAATACTTGAGTCCAGCTAACATAAACATCTGCGGCTTGCCCGGCAGCATGTTTCTTGTTGTCATTTTTACCTGGTTTTTAACCTTTATTTTCTTTAAAAGAGGACCACTTCTCCCAGTCAAGATCATAACTGGCACTTCGTCCACCTCCTGGCATTTTGATCAAAATGCCTTTATTGACAAGATCAGCTAATTCCCTCTGGGCTGTAGCACGACTGGTATGGGCGATTCCCATATATTTTCTGTTTTTTAACCCACCCTCAAAGCTACCCGGCTCCTCATCAAGTAGCCGGTTAATTACTTTGGTTTGACGTTCGTGCAGCCTGGTCTGGGCAAATTCCTGCCAGAACCGAGCTTTTGTCATCACTTTTTTTAATAAAGTATTGGAATTCAGTATAGCTCTATTCATGCACTCAAGAAACCATTTCAACCACTGTGTAATATCACCTGTGCCTGCTTGCGTGGCTTTCAAAATCTCATAATATTCACTTCTTTCAGTCATAATCTGTGAGGAAAGACTATAGAATCTTTTTGGATTGTTTTCATCTTTTGCCAGTAACATATCAGTCAAAGTTCTTGCAATGCGGCCATTTCCATCATCAAGCGGATGAATTGTAACAAACCATATATGTGCGAGCCCAGCTCTTATGATGCCATCTAATTGATTTTTTGCATTTATCCAGGATATAAATGTTTGCATTTCCTTATCAAGTTTTTTTACAGGGGGGGCTTCAAAATGAACCTTCTCCTTTCCAATCGGTCCAGAAACAACCTGCATTGGACCCTTAACATCATCTCGCCATTGGCCAACAGACATTTTCACCATACCGGAGTAACCGGTTGGGAAAAGGGCCGCATGCCAACCCCAAATTCGTTCCGGCGTCATTTTTTTTGAGTAATTAACAGTCGCATCCAACAAAATTTCTACAAGGCCCTCAGCTTTTTGATCTCTTATCCCCTTTAACCCAGCATCTGGTAATCCAAGTCTGCGTCCAACAGAAGATCGAACTGCATCAGGATTTAATTTTTCCCCCTCGATTGCTGACGTATTTAATGCTTCTTCAACAAGAACATCTGCTTGCGCTGTTTGCTGGATTTCAAATCCCAATTCCTTGATTTGAGATATTAAAGCCCCCTGGTTGAATCGGCAATACGATGAAAGTTAACCTGTTCATTATCAGTCATTTCTATTCTATCTCTCATTGGGCATGCCAGCTTATCAATATTAAGTTTTACTGATAGAGACACCACCATCGACCAGCATTGCGGTGCCTGTGGTAAAACTTGAAGCATCGGATGCAAGGTATAATGCTGACTGTGCAATCTCTTCTGGTGACGCTCTTCTTTTTAAAGCATGTATGCTGTTTATAAATTCAATCACTTCCGGAGAATCGCCAAATTCCTTACCCATTGGAGTGTCTGTACCGCCAGGCAGCAAGGCATTAACTCGAATCGCATTTACGCCATATTCACTGGCTAATGACTTAGTTAAACCAACTACGCCAGCTTTACTTGCCGAGTAAGCCGCCATTTGAGGCATACCGATTGTATTTCCAACAAAAGAAGAAGTGAAAATGATTGAACCTCCGGACTCCATCATGGCAGGCAACTGATATTTAGCGCCTAAGAAAGCACTGGTCAAATTAGTCTCTATTGTTTCATTCCATGCCTCGAGGGAAACATTGGGTGTAGAGTCTGAATTACCTAATATGCCCGCATTATTAAAGGCAATATCAAGACTTCCATACTCTTTAATAGCAAGTTCAACCAATGCTTTAGAGTAAATTTCACGTTTCACATTACCTGCCAATGCTCTAGCTTCTCCACCAGCTTGTTGTATCTCTTGAACTAGTGTATCAAGCTCGTGTTGCCTTCTTGCTGCGACGATAACCTTTGCACCTTCTTTGGCAAATAATTTTGCCGTTGCCCGACCAATACCCGAACTTGCACCTGTAACAATAGCAACTTTGTTTTGTAAAATGTTCATATGAATACGGTGGACCCCAAAGTCTG
>JAWSVH010000109.1:0-44473 GCA_033852015.1 Desulfobacula sp. | reverse complement strand
ACCGTTTGTCCAACTGCTGCCAGACGTTCTGATTTAAGAACTTCTTTTTCGAGACGCTTGATTTCTGTTAAATCCTGGAAAAAATTAACCGTTCCTACAAACTGTCCCTCTTCATGTAAAACATTGCTGGCATATCGCACTGGAATTTTTCTGCCATCACATGTTTCAAGCAAGTATTCATGCCATGGAAGCGTTGACTGTTTATTCTCTTTTTGGGCTTGTTTTTTGAAAATAGCTGCAAATTCTGCCAAATAAAGGTCGTCTATATTAAGCTTGTTTCTGACTTCCTTTGTCTTAAGACCAAACATGCTTGCAGCTTCGGGATTAAAAACAACCACTTTCCAGTTATGATCAAAGGCCACAATTGCATCATTAGAACTTTTAATTAACAAGCGCTGAAAATTTGATTGTCTGCGAATCTCATTGGTCGCTTCTTCAATTTTTTCTTCTAGGTTTTCAGTATATTCCGCAAGCTGTTCACGAATACTTATTTTGGTTTTAGCCCGATCAAGTGCTAAAGCCAATGCCTCGTCTCTAACAGGCTTATTAATAAAATCGCTGGCTCCATATTGAAGTGCTGTAATGGTGGAATCGATATCCCCATGACCTGTAACTATAATAACTTCTTTTGTGGCATCAAGCTCCTTAATCTTTTTTAAAAGTTCTAAACCATCCATCCCTGGCATCTTAATATCAGTGACAACGATATCTGGTGATTCTGATTTAAATACCTCAAGTCCCTCTTCACCACTATGGGCACTGACTACTTCATAACCATCACTTCGAAGCGACATGGATAAAAGCCGAACAATTATCTCTTCATCATCAACAATAAGTATTTTATTGGCAGACATATTTTTGTTCCTTATTCAACTGCCGGAAATTTAATTATAAAAGTAGCCCCATTACCGTATTCACTTTGAATATCTATTTTGCCACTATAATCTTTTATAATGCCAAAACTGATGCTGGTACCAAGACCTGTACCCTTACCGGTTTCTTTCGTGGTAAAAAACGGTTCAAAAATCTTTGTTTGAACATCTTCTGTCATACCCATGCCAGTATCTGAAACCTGGGCAACCACCCACTTATCTTCTGTAAATGTTTTAATTGTTAAAATTTTTTCTACTGTAGTCTCTGATTTTTCTTCTCTTTCATCCATGGAATCTATAGCATTGGTAACCAGATTAATAAATATTTGTTCAAGCCGGTTATGTTCGGCTCGAATTTGCGGAATATTCTCATCCAAAGATAAATTAATTTTGATTGAATGTACCATAAGCTGATGACCTAATACTTTAAATACATCATTGATTGGCTCATTAATATCAAGCTTTTTAAGATCTCTGTCCGATTGCCTTGCAAAGTCCCTGACATGTTTAATTACACCAGAAGCCCTGCTGACATTATCAATAATATCATGTGACATAACCACCAACTCTTCGTCAGGAATAGCCACTCCTTTTTTAATCATCTTCAATATTAGATCTGCACAAATCTGGATGACATTTAAAGGCTGATTTATCTCATGTGCCATCCCCGCTGCCATCGTCCCTAAAGTAGCAAGTTTCCCGGCTTGGATCAGCTGTGTCTCTTTTTCAACACTCTCACTAATATCAGTAGTTGAAGCAATCAATACTTCGCGATGGCTGTAGGTCGCATTAACAACTTTGATATTTACAAAAAAAGAAGACTTATCTTTTTTAAAGTGTTTTTTCTTAGTAAACAAAATAGAATCATTCTCTTCAAGCCCTTCTAAGCCATGCTTGATAGTTTCATCCGATTTATCGCCAATCTCAAAAAAAAGCATACCCATCAATTCTGATTTAACGAAACCATATTCAGCTTCAACTCTATGATTTACATCCAAAATTTCAAATGTTTGGCGATCTATAATAAATATTGGGTTTGGATTATTGTTAAATAAAGATCTGTATTTTTCTTCGGATTTTTTGTATTTTTCATACAAAGTCGATAGTTCTTTATCCTGTAATTCCAACTCCTCTTGAATTTTTTTATCTTCTGTCAGATCCTTTAATGTTTCAATCGCACCAATCACTTCTCCGTCTGGCGATTTAATGGGAGCTGCTGTAAAAAAAATCCACTTACCATCTTCGCCGAGGTGCGGAAAAAATTCTTCTGCCTCATATGCCTCTTTGATCAAATTTGATTTTCGCCAGGAACTTCCATAATAATTTGATACCTTATCTTGTGTCATGCCACCAACAATGACATCTGCCATTGTTGGTCGTTTTGCAGATCTAAATGGAACCCATTGACGATCTGTCCCAACAAGTTCATATGCCTTATGCCCGGTAAGCTCCTCGCAAGCCCTATTCCAATGAGTCAGGATATGTTCATTATTAATTATAAACGTTGGAATCATACTTCCTTGTATAATTTGGGACATCTCTTTTTCCATTTCAAGAAGATCTTCCCTTTCCGTTGAAAGATACCGATTTTCATTTTCTGCATTATCCTGAATCTTCTTTGAAAAAAGATCAAACAATTCACTAATCTCGTTTTGATCCATCTGGCCGTTTTGAATTCTTTTTTTAATTTGAATCTTTTCTTGTTCAGCCATAATAAAATTCAAAAAAGACATGGCTCGATATTCATCCAAATCAATAATACTGACACGTTCTGTATTAACTTTCTCAAGAATACAACTGAGTATTTCATCGTTTTTAAATTTTAAAATAAGGTCAATGCCAAATATTTTGCAGACTTCTTCGTAATTCGTGGTCGTGGCAATCCCGTTTTCTCTTGCAAATACAACACCTTCTGCATTTTGCAAGGTGTCTGCAACCACCGAAATTCTAACATTGAGCTCTTCCATTTCAGGACTCAACAATATTTTAAGAATTTTCTGGCATGGATTATTACCACCAATAATAGCAATGTTTAATCCTCTAAGGTCTATATTCATATATGATTACTCCACTTAACATTTGTTCTTTATTACTATCATATTAAAAGAAAATTAAGGTTACAATAACAAAGGTTGGAATCAAATAAACAATAGAATATTTAAAAATATACCCAAAAAAACTTGGCATTTTTGTACCAGCCTCTGCAGCAATAGACCGAACCATAAAGTTAGGTGCATTACCAATGTAACTGCAAGCACCAAAAAAAACAGCACCCGTTGATATTGCTTTTAAATAAATTGCATTTTCAGTCATGAGCAGTGGCACCGAATTGCTCTCAATCATTCCGGAATAAAAACTTCCCAGTGCTGTATTAAAAAAAGTTAAATAGGTCGGGGCATTATCAAGAAAAGCCGATAAAAGTCCAGTTACCCAAAAATAATGAACCGGTTCTTTAACAGCATCGATTAAAAAAGCAAAAGCGCCATTTGATCCAGCTTTTAAGAGCAAAAGACATGGAACCATGGTTATAAAAATTCCGATAAAAAGATAGGCGACTTCAATAATCGGAAACCAGGAAAATTGATTTTCCTCTCTTAGCTGAGTAGGAGTCGCCCTAAGAGAAGCGATGCCCAGACCGATTAACGAGCCGTCTCTCAACCAATCCTGCCATGCCCGATGAACACCCAAAGTAGATATTTCTCCCAAATCAACAATGCCGCTCATCAAAACAGCTAAAATGACCCCTGCAAGGAAAATAAAGTTATAGGTACCCACCAACCGTAGTGGTTTTTTTTCTCCATCATCCGGTACGACGGCGCTCTCTTTTTTGTAATGATATGTATCAAGAAAAAAATAAATACCAAAAAGAATCACACAGGCAACGACCATATGTGGAAGGATATTCAGTGTCCAGAAAAAACTAACCCCATGTAAAAAGCCTAAAAATAAGGGTGGATCACCCAATGGGGTTAAAGCACCACCAATATTAGCGACAAGAAAGATAAAAAAAACCACCATAAATGTTTTATTTTTTCGATAGTCATTGGCTCTCAAAAAAGGTCGGATCATTAACATGGCAGCGCCTGTGGTACCCATCCATGAGGCTAAAATTGTACCGATCAAAATCATACCCGTGTTAACAAGGGGAGTCCCCCTTAATGTGCCCTTTAATAAAATCCCACCGGATATAGTAAACAAAGCCCATAATAAAATCATAAACGGGACATAATCGGCCAGAAGAATGTGTAAAATTTCATAGATCGCAAGATCTCTATAAAACCAGATAAAAGGAACAGCAAGACATGCCGCCCAGAATGCAGATATTTTCCCGAAATGATGGTGCCAGAAGTTCGCTGCCAACAGAGGCAATAAAGCAATAGACAACAACATACATGCAAAAGGAATACAACTGGATAATGGAAGTTCTTCCCCTATATTTATATGGCCTGGGCGATGGGGTTGTAGTTTGGAAGAATCTGATTTGTGACCCGATTCTATCTGGTGCTCTAATTCTGTCTGGGTATGATCAGATGTTTGGGCGATCTTATACAGATTATTATCAAGATCATCTTGAGCCATAGCAGGGGTTAATAACAAGTAAAAAATAAAGACCAGTATTAACAACGCCAAACTATCCAATTTCATCGATCCGTTTCCTCCTGATGGTAATGGGCGTAACGTAACCTTTGAATCTATGTTTGGTGAATCTTTGTTTAGTGAATCTATACTCATTTACCTGAGTCACTTTAAACATGAAATATGATCGATAAAATCAAAATAATTCAAAGCAACACTGTCTATTTTAAGTATTCAGTTTTATAATAGAAGTCAAGATCAATTAGATTTATAATAAATATTGCCAAAACTTAATTTAAGCTTTTATTGACAAAAATCTCACAGAAAATTAATAAATATAATTCATTGTATATTTGTGATTTAATTTTTAAACAATTGCGAACATACAAAAGCTAAAATGACCTTGAACTTAGTTTCAAAAAGATGAGCTGATAAATAGAAAAGGAATGTGACCATGAAAGGGTTTGAGAACATCAAAAAATTTGACCGACAAAAAGAGTTTACCGGAACACGACCTGTTAGAGAAGGCTTTGAATTAAACATGCCTGCTTTGCAAGAATATATGGAAGCAAATGTTGAAGGATTCTCAGGAACCATAAAACTTAACCAATTTAAAGGAGGACAATCGAATCCGACCTATCAGATCATTGCTGGTGGGAAAAAATATGTACTCAGAAGAAAACCCATGGGAAAGCTTCTTAAATCTGCCCACGCTGTAGACCGCGAATACAAAGTAATAACGGCTCTTGGAAAAACAGACGTCCCTGTGGCCAAAACCTATGCACTTTGCACGGATGATTCAATTATTGGAAGCTGGTTTTATATCATGGATAATATTGATGGTAGAATCTATTGGACGTATCCAAACACACCTTTAGAAGAACGCAAAAGTATATTTGACGCCATGAATGATACCATTGCCAAACTTCATCGTGTGGATTATGAAGCCATTGGTTTAAAAGATTATGGCAAAACCGGAAATTTTTTTTCCAGACAACTTTCCCGTTGGACCAAGCAATATCGAGATGCTGTTGATGAAAAATACCCTGCAATGGAAAAATTAATTGAATATCTTGAAGAAAACATTCCCAAAAATGATGACGTCTCTATTGTTCATGGAGATTTTCGTATAGATAATCTGGTTTTCCACCCTACTGAGCCCAAAGTCCTTGCTATTTTAGACTGGGAATTATCCACACTTGGACATCCTCTAGCAGATTTTGCGTATCATTGTTTGCCCTGGTCGATCCCTGGTTCAGAAGACCGCGGTTTAGCAGGCTTAGACCCCGTTGAATATAATATACCCACCGAAGAAGAATATATAAACGCCTATTTTAAAAGAACAGGACGGACTGCCGTTTCTAACTGGAACTATTATGTAGCATTCAGTTTTTTCAGACTTGCTGGAATTTCTTTTGGAATTAAAGGTCGAGTCCGCGATGGAACAGCTGTCAGCAAACAAGCCAAAATTTCTGCATCTGTGGCTGAACCACTTGCAGAAATTGGCTTAGAAAAAACAAAAGGCTAAACAAAATTTGTAAATTAGTTCCTTCTTATAAAATGATAATTTAATAATGGAATTATCTATGGATGTCCTATTTTTTGGCGCTTGTTTTGTTATAATCGCGGCAGCTTCCAAGCAAATCGGAAGCTCACTTGTAAAAACAGGGCTTCCTTTAATCAGCGGATTTTTATTAACCGGGATTATTGCAGGACCTTATGTTCTGGACCTGATTTCACTGAAAGCCACTTTGAATTTGAGATATATAGATGAGATCTCTTTAGGGTTCATTGCATTTACTGCAGGTGGAGAGCTTTATCTTAAAGAACTCAAAAACAGATTAAAAAGTATTGCCTGGATTACTATAGGGCTTGTTATTAGCACTTTCTTTTTAACAAGCCTGACCTTTTATTTTCTATCCGACCTCATTCCATTCATGAAAACCATGCCCACTGTGGCCAAAATTGCTGTCTCTATATTGGCTGGTGCAATAATGGTTGCACGATCCCCCTCTTCGGCAATTGCCATCGTCAATGAATTAAGGGCCAAAGGACCGTTTACCCAAACAGTATTGGGAGTGACCATAATCATGGATGTCGTGGTCATTATATTGTTTGCAGCCAATTCATCTGTGGCCGATGCTCTTTTTTCCGGACTTGATTTTAATTTTATATTTATCCTGCTTTTGGCATTAGAAATTGGTGCCTCTGTTATTCTTGGCTATGTTGTATCAAGATTAATTGTGCTTATTTTAGTACTACCAATTCAAAAGATTTTCAAAACGGGTTTGATTTTATTAACTGGCTATCTGGTCTTTGTTCTTTCAACTCAAATCCGCAATTTTACCCATGATACTTTTTTTATCGAGATCCTTCTTGAACCATTACTAATATGTATGGTGGCGGGCTTTTGTGTGTCAAACAGATCAAAATATCGGAAAGAATTTTTAAAAATTCTTTCCGATATCGCTCCTCCAATTTATATTGCATTTTTCACACTAACTGGCGCATCACTCTCCTTAGATATCCTTGCACAAACATGGCCAATCGCTATTGCCCTGTTCTTTATGAGAATGATGGCAATTTTCATAGGATCCTTTGTTGGCGGAACTCTGGCTAAAAATCCCATAAAAAACAATTCAATTAGCTGGATGGCATTTATCACCCAAGCTGGCGTGGGCTTAGGGCTTGCAAAAGAAGTCGTCGTTGAATTCCCAGAATGGGGTAATTCTTTTGCCACCATCATTATCTCGGTTATTGTTTTAAATCAGATTATAGGTCCTGTTTTATTTAAACTCGCCATTATAATCATGAAAGAAGATCATACGGGTAGTAAAGATCATCAATTTGATGGTATGCAAGAGGCAATAATTTTTGGATCCGATGGCCAGGCATTCGCACTGGCCATATCTTTAATTTCCCAAGGCTGGTCTGTAAAAATAGCGATCACCGATAAAAACGATCTTCCGGATAATCATCATGAAATTACAGCACATCCATTATCTGAACTAACTGTTTTAGAACTAAAAAAAATAAAAACCCACCGGGCCGGTGCAATAGTAACCATGTTGTCTGACCAGGAAAATTATAAGATATGTGAGATAGCTTATGAATATTTTGGAACACAAACAATCATTGCCCGCTTGAATGATCGGAATAATTTTGGTCGTTTCCAATCATTGGGCGTCCTGATCGTGGATCCATCTACTGCAATCGTAAGCCTGCTTGATCATTTTGTAAGATCGCCTGATGCTGCCTCTCTATTAATGGGGATGCATAAAGACAAAAGCATTGTTGATTTTCCCATTAAAAACCCGAACCTGTTTGGCTTGGCTTTAAGGGATCTTCGTTTGCCCTTTGATACCATTATCATGTCGGTTAGACGTCGTGGTGTGCTGTTTCTTCCCCATGATTTCACTCGGCTTGAAGCAGGAGACCTGGTGACCATGGTTGGATCATTAAGCTCTCTAAAAGAAGTCGCTTTGCGGTTTGATATCAACACAGAAGAAGCTGTGCTGCAAATAATAGAGAAAGCAACAGCCAAAGAATTGGAAAACCATTCCTTTCAAAAAGAAGTTAAGGATATTATCACCACCAAAAAATCTTTAAGCAAAGATCGATTTGATTTTCTGGTAGAAAAAAGCCTGGTCATGGATTTAAAAGAAACGATGAATAAAGAACTCTTTTTTGATGTGGTTTCACAAACCATGGCAAATTCATTGGATATCTCCTCTTTAACGTTGTATGACATGTTAATTAAAAGAGAAGCGGAAGCTTCAACTGTCCTGGCTCCGGGATTGGCTATCCCACATATTATTATTGAAGGAGAAAAAAAGTTTTCCCTTCTTCTTGCCAGATCTAAGAAAGGCATAGAATTTTCTAAATCCAAACCACTTGTATATGCTGTTTTTGTATTAGTGGGGTCTAAAGATGAAAGAAACTTTCATCTTCGTGCTCTGTCAGCCATTGCCCAGATCGTTTTAGATCCAAAGTTTGAGAAAAAATGGATGCGGGCAAGAAACCGAAAAGCCCTTAAAAATATTATTATTGATGCCGACCGAAAGCGAGAAATCTAAATAAATATTGATATCTGCTAATTAGATAGCACTCTTGATTTGTAAGGCTATCTTCAATTTATCTATTCTTTTATCTTCATTCAAAGGCTTGACAATTTATTGATATATCTATATATTCCATTCTAACGATATGAAAAAGTTTATTGGTGAACAAATACCTGAGGCACCATTTAAAAGAATTGAGATTTAGGTCTTAGAGGCTGGTTGTCCGAGTTGTGATCAATTTTAGCAGAAGCGATAATATGAGGAAAATATGAAAGCATTTATTAAAGTGATGAAAGCATTGTCAGATCCTAACCGCGTCAAAATGATGAAGATGCTTCAATCTCGTCCCCTTTGTGTATGTGAGATCAAAGAAGCACTCGGAATTGCACAGTCAACTGCTAGCAAACATTTGAAAATTCTTGAAGATGCAGAATTGGTCAGAAGTTTTAAGGATGGATTGTGGGTGAATTATTCTCTTTCTGATGGGAGTGGTTCTCCCTATTCGGCCAACATGATTGGAAACCTGAAACACTGGTTGGATAATGAATCCCAAATCCTGGCATTGAATCAGATCCTTCCTGGCATTGACCGTCATGACATTGTTGGAAAATAATAGATAAAAAAAATTTAACGAGACATCGTTAAATGACCATATATAAGTAAAGATAGGAGAAGTCATGGAATCAGAAACAAACCCATCCTTTCAAGGTAAGGGAAAAATAAACAAGATGATGGCCTTAAATTTGTTGATTGTGGCCATCGGCGTGTATGTGTGGTGGACTGTTTACCAGGTACTGCCAGATCTGTCAAAGTGGCTCACATACAAACTTTTACCAATTCAAGAAGGATCTCATCTGGGTTCTTCGGTGGAATTTTTTTTGTATGATACGCCAAAGGTCATGATGCTATTGTTTCTGGTCGTTTTTGGTGTGGGAATCATCAGGAGCTTTTTTACACCTGAAAAGACAAGGGCTTTTCTTTCAGGAAAAAGTGAGTTTGTTGGTAATATTTTTGCCGCATTATTAGGTATTGTTACACCTTTTTGTTCCTGTTCCGCTGTACCGTTGTTTATCGGGTTTGTAACCGCAGGCGTTCCGCTTGGTGTTACGTTTTCATTTTTAATTGCAGCTCCCATGGTCAATGAAATTGCCCTTGGCCTTTTATATGGTCTTTTGGGCTGGAAAGTTGCCGCTATTTATCTTGGTACGGGTTTGTTCATTGCAATATCAGCAGGTTGGGTGATCGGTCGTCTTAAACTTGAAAACCATATCGAAGACTGGGTAACCCAGGCAAATGCAGCAAACCTGAACATTCAAGAAGAAAAATTGACATGGAATGACCGCATTATTTACGGATGGGATGCTGTTAAAGAAATTATAGGTCGTGTATGGATATATGTCATACTTGGTATTGCAGTAGGTGCTGGTATTCATGGTTTTGTACCTGAGGGTGTTATGGCTTCTATCATGGGCAAAGACTCCTGGTGGTCTGTCCCCTTATCTGTAGTGATCGGTATTCCCATGTATTCTAATGCTGCCGGAGTTATTCCGGTTGTTGAGGCACTTTTAGGAAAAGGAGCAGCACTGGGCTCCGTCCTGGCATTCATGATGAGTGTCATTGCTTTGTCTTTACCGGAAATGGTGATTTTAAGAAAAGTATTGAAACCAAAACTGATTGCGGTCTTTGTTGGTGTTGTCGCCTGCGGTATTCTTTTTGTAGGATATCTGTTCAATATGATCCTTTAAATAAAAAAAACAATTCACAATTTAAAAGGAGTTTATCATGGAAATAAAAGTTCTGGGGCCTGGTTGCGCCAAATGCAATAAGACTGAAAAACTGGTTCAGCAAGTAATTAAAGAAACCGGTGTTGATGCCAAAGTTGAAAAAATCACCGATATGATGCAGATCGCTTCATATGGTGTTTTTGGCACCCCGTCCGTCATTATTGACAATGAGGTAAAGTGCACAGGTAAGGTGCCTAAAAAAGACGATATTAAAAAATGGCTGGGAAAATAAGAAAAAGAAATGAAAAGATGAAAATTGAACCGACAAAGGAAATCCAAAGAATGAAACAAGCCCTTAAAAAATTGAGTGTATTGGTTGTAATGCTAATACTATTTTCCACAACAGGTGCTTTTGCAGAGGATTATTTAAACGTTCCTGCCAAGGGAAGAGTGACCATGATTGATCTGGGAGCAAAAAAATGTATCCCCTGCAAAATGATGGCACCGATCCTTGTCAAGCTTGAAAAGGCATACAAAGAAGAAGCGGACATTGTCTTTATTGATGTCTGGGAAAACAAACAACCTGCACAACGGTTTAAAATAAGGGCAATCCCTACCCAGATTTTCATTAATGAAAAAGGGGAAGAAGTTTATCGGCATGTAGGATTTTTAGATGAAAAATCAATTGTTGAACAGATGACGAAAATGGGCGTCCAGAAACCGGATTTTAAGCAATAAAGGATCGTCGTTATGCTGAATACACTTTTTTTGACAGTAAACCAATGGATTTCAGGTGGGACCTATTTTGCTGCCATTGGATGTTTTGTCTGGGGTATGATCAGTGTTTTGTTCAGTCCGTGCCATTTGGCATCTATCCCGTTGATTGTAGGTTATGTCGGCGGACAAGAAAAAATGGTTCATCCCCGCCAGGCAGGCCTATATTCCGTCCTTTTTACGGCTGGACTTTTTCTTACAATCGCATTAATCGGCATTATCTGTGCGCAGCTTGGCAGAATGCTCGGCGATGTGGGGAATTATTGGCAGATATTGATTGGCGTCATTCTTATCTGGGTAGCCTTGGGAATGCTTGGAGTTGAAAAATGTTCGATGTCCGGGAGCCTTTTATATAAACTGAATTTAAAAGGATTCGTCGGGGCTTTTGTGTTGGGACTTGCCTATGGTATCCTTTCGGGTTCATGTACCTTCGGCTTTATTGCACCAATACTGGCAATTATTACGGTTCAAGAAAAGGTGATAACCGGTATACTCTATATTATTCTTTTTGCCACAGGCCATTGCCTTCCTGTTGTGATTGCTGGAAGTTCAACAGCTGCGGTTAAAAAACTACTTGAAAACAGCACGTGGAATGGTGCCAGTTTTTGGTTTAAGAAAGTTGCTGGATCCACTATTGCCCTGTTGGGTGTCTATTTTATAGTGGATCCATTTATTTGATCTCTATTTGCCTCAGATCATTTCGAGAAACGCATTTATCCGAACCCGCAGTTGTTCTGTATCCGATTCAGAATAGTCGGTTTCAAGATGCAGATATGGAATACCAAAGGTGGTATCAATAAATCTTTGAACCGAGTCAGCTTCGATATTATACGTGTGACATGCCTGCCAGGTCAGATCCACCACCCCATCCACGGAAAACCCACGAACCATTTCATCAAGGAGTTCAATTCTGCCCGTATTAGGGCTCATCACCGAGCAAGGGATGGAAAGGTATTGTTCCGCCAATGCCAGATAAGGATCTTTTGATTCATCGACCTGAAATGTCTGTTTATACCCGCTACAACTTTCAAAAGCCACAACGTTAGCTCCGGATTCTTCTATGATTTTTACAACTTTATCAGAGCCAAGACCTGTGGGAACACCAGTAAGAAGAATACGAGGGGTGTTTTGGGTATAGGGGCTTTCACCTTTTTGAATCAGTGTTTCGCAGGCTTGGGCTATTTGATTGATCAGGTCAATCCCGTTTTGTTTATCGGCAAAAAAACCAGTTTTAAATATAATCTCCAGTAACTCCATTCCAGTTAAAGGAGACGGCTTAGCTTTTGCGACATC
This sequence comes from Desulfobacula sp., assembly GCA_033852015.1. Taxonomy (GTDB): domain Bacteria; phylum Desulfobacterota; class Desulfobacteria; order Desulfobacterales; family Desulfobacteraceae; genus Desulfobacula. The sequence continues at coordinate 32,173 of JAWSVH010000109.1, read as the reverse complement.
CATAAGTCGTTTTTTTGCCCGGCGTTCCTGGTTTAATAATTGTATCGCTTTTGAGATTTTTTCCGTTGTGATCTCTTGGTCTGTGACATTTTCGATGGTGGTTTTCAAGGTCAGAATTTCATTTTTCCACGGGTCTAAAAACAAATCCATGTTTTGCTGTTGAGGCAATTGCAGAACATGAACGGGTTTAATGTCATTCATGAGTTCGAACATTTTCTTTTTTCCATCACAGGTGGTGTCTGCCACGATAATATCGGAAAATCTGAAAAATGGGCAGGTGTCTGTTGCTGCAAAGCCATAACTGCTTTTAATCAGCGGGCACAGATTCCTTGGCAGGTTTTCTTCTGCAGCTTCAATAGGCGCCTGTCGAGTTCCGCACAGAGGCAGGGGGATAGCATTTGCAGCAACAGCAAGTTCCGTTGGTGCATAAAGGCAATAAAAGCCAATGGCATGATGCCCTTGGCTTTTGTGGTCTTCAATGTCGATGATGTTTTGTTCTGCGATCTGTTGCAATTCTTTTAATAGTTTTGGTTTCATTATCTTATCCTTTTATTTTTCTGTTGCAAGCAGTGCTGCACCAACAGCACCATTCATTTCCGGGGAGTTTGGAACTAAGATCTGTTTTTGGGTCATATGTTCCAGAAGATTGATGATAAACGCGTTATTTGCCACGCCTCCAGTGAAGACAATCGGGCCTTTAGGGGAGATTCTCCTGAGCATGGATGCGGCTCGTTTAGCGACTGAAATGTGCAGGCCCCTGGCAATTTCAGTTGGACTTTCACCTTTTGCCACAAGTGAAGTGACTTCAGATTCTGCAAATACAGTACACATACTGCTGATACTGAGATTTTTAGTGGCCGTGCTAGCCACCTGACCAAATTCCTGAATATCAAATCCCAAAGCTTTAGCCATGATTTCGAGAAATTTACCAGTTCCGGCAGCACACCGGTCATTCATTTCAAATCGGGTGACCTTTCCTTCGGTATTCATCGAAATTACTTTGCTGTCCTGGCCACCAATGTCTATAACCGATGTTGCGCCGGGAAAGAAATATGATGCTCCTCTGGCATGGGCTTTAATCTCTGTTATGGTTGGGGTATTATTTTCAATTTCGAAAAGATTGCGTCCATATCCTGTGGCCAGAATCTGATCAAACTTCAAACCATTAATGAGTTTTTTAGCCTGGCGGAGTGGGTCAAAGCCGGTATCCGTTTTTCTGGTTTCCGTTAAAATTCCATTGCAAAAGATTGCACATTCGATTGATCTGGATCCGATATCTATACCAGCGCTGATCATAATAATATTCATCCCTTAATTTTTAGATGATTATTAATAAGTCAGCATGATAGAGGAAATCAAATTGATAGTTCTGATTTAAAAATGAATAGGTATTGGATATTTCAATCCATTTGAAAGACAACTTGATCAAGCAGCCTTGGCTCTAACTATTAAGCGGCTTGCCCACTAAATTTAAATTGGATTGGAAGATCGATCTTTAATCAAAATTTTAAAGGCCTTTTGAACCGCTGATGGAAATGATGCTGGCACAGTTTTTTTTGTGCTTATCCCGTTGCACCCAGACCACCTCCTGTTTGCCTGTGGCAAGTTTCATGGGGGCTTTTAATGCCATACGTACTTCAATACAATCAAAGGACATGGGTTCTAAATTACCTGATAAAGTTGGTCATGGTTTTTGCCACTGGCTCAGGGGCTGGAAATTGCTCTTTTCCGTACTCGATAACTTTCATGATCCATGCCATGTTTTTGCCTAAAAGTTCCATGATTTGTTTACCTTCACCGTCCTGCTCCATTTCCCCAGGAGTAAAACCATGGGCCACATTCCAATAGTTTGATGAGGGCATGATCATCTCGGAGTAGTTGATATAATGATTAAGGGTTTCAACCGTTGAAATTCCTCCAGATCGTCTGACAGCAGAAACAGCAACACCGACTTTGTGCCGGAACAGTCCGCCATTAACCGAAGAAACGAAAAAGGTTCTATCAAGAAAGGATTTCATTGTCCCTGCAACACCTGCAAAGTGAACTGGAGAGCCAAGCAGAATGCCGTCGGCTTCTTTAATTTTTTGAATCCATTCATTGACCGGATCATCTTTAATGGAACATGCTTCATTTTGATTTTTTACACAACCGTGACAAGCAATACATCCCTGGATCTTTTCTTTGCCGACAAGGATCATTTCAGTTTCAACGCCTTCTTTTTCCAATTCTGCGAAGACCGTGTTCAAAGAACCGGCTGTATTCCCTTTTTTCCTGGCACTGCCATTAAATCCAACAACTTTCAATTTTATTCTCCTCTTTTTGTGATTCATATTATGTTTAACTTATTATGGATAAAAAAATATTTTACCTTTTACGGATTTTAGGGCAACAAACCAAAATTACAGCTTCCATAATGCTTGAGGTCTCTATCAAACACCGCTAAAATTGTCTATGTTTTCAGTCAAGACGGAGTGTTGCCAGGGACGTTCATCGCCTATTACCGGAATCTTCTATATCATGACCGTTGTTTTGATCAAGGATTTCTCTTATTTTTTTTAACAAATTATCTATCAATATAGGTTTATCGACAAAGGCTTTGATATTCTGAGCTTTTACTTTTTGAGTATCTAACTTTTTACTATAGCCCGTACAGAGTATTATCGGTATATCCGGTCGTATTTCAAAAATTTTATTGGCCAATTCCGTACCCTCCATAGCGGGCATGGCCATATCAGAAATAATGAGATCATAGCCTTGGGGGTTTGATTTAAAAATTTCTAAGGCTTCTAAGCTGTCCTGTAGACCTGTTACCTTATATCCTTGTCTTTCAAGCGCTTTTTTACCTAATTTTATGATGGCTTTTTCATCATCTACAAATAAAATTTTTTCATTCCCACTGTGTATTTTTTGAGTCTGAATCTCAAATTTTGGCTCCCTCAATTTTGATGTAATCGGTAAGAAAACATTGAAAACAGAACCTTTTTGGAGCCTGCTTTCCACCTGTATGTCTCCCTTGTAACTTTTTACAATACCGTGAACAACAGACAAACCTAAGCCTGAACCCTTCCCGATTTCTTTGGTTGTGTAATAGGGTTCAAATATCCTTTCTATCAACTCAGGCTTGATACCAGTGCCATTGTCACTAACACTTAAACAGACATATTCTCCGGGCGACAAATTTAAATTGTCAGGCAGGCGTTTTTTATCCAAGTTTACTTTATCCAGGCTTACTTTATCCAGGCTTACTTTATCCAGGCAAAGTTTTATCGTGTCCCCTTTCTTTTCCATTGAGTGATACGAATTGGTGCAAAGATTCATGACAATTTCATGTATTTCCGTGACATCGCATAGAACTAAATCCTCGTCTTCATAGAACCGGCTTTTGATATTAATGTTTGAAGGGATGGTAGATCGTAACAGTTTTAGAGTTTCCTCGATCACCGGTCTCAAAATAATCGGCTTTAATATGGGTTCTTTTTGTCTTGAGAATAACAATATCTTTTTGACCAAGTCACTGGCTCTTTTGGCGCCGATAATAACATCTTTTAAGTTCTCCTGTACTGGATGATCCCCTGGAAGATCTTCAATCGATAGTTGAGTAAATCCTATAATTGGATAAAGAATATTGTTGAAATCATGGGCGATACCACCTGCTAATTTACCGATGGATTCCATTTTTTGGCTCTGCCTTAATTGCTGCTCCATTTCTTTTTGCTCTGAAATATCTTCCACCAAAGCAACCACATATTTCACAGAACCGTCTGAATCTCTTTCACAACTTACAAAAATTTTTGTATGAACAAATTCACCGTTTCCACGAATAAACCGTTTTTCCAGTGTATAGTTTTTAGTTTTATTTTCCAACAATAGATTAAACGACTCAACATCAGCAGGTAGGTCTGAAGGATGGGTTATTTCTTCCCATGTTTTTTGCATCAATTCCTTTCTTGAATACCCCAAGATTTCACATAAACGATCATTGATTTCTAAGAATCCTTTTTCGACCGAAGTGATCGTCGTCCCGATCAAAGACTGATCGAAATAACTGCGAAGCCTCTTGTTCGCTTTCTGGAGTAAAATTTTCTGTTTAAGCAGCTCATCAACCGAGTCCCTCTGCTTAATCCGCATCAAATTAATGGCAGTGACTATCTGGTCAATCTCATCAGGATATTTAGCATCTGTCTTTTTATTCTTCAGAAAAATTCCGTTTCCATGTATATCATCTCCCATCTGATTAACATATGAGGAGATAGTATGGAGATGTCTGGATACGAGTTTCTGAAAAACCAGGATCGCAAAAATTGCCACCAGAAACGTCTTGATGATATTGCTGAATAAAATAATCAAAGCCCTTTCAAAAAGATGCCGGTATACAGAGTCCAGACCTGAAACAATTTCCAACTCTCCTATACGTTTCTCTTCTGCCGGGGAATAGTAAATTGGAAAGACCGTGGTGATGGTGTTCTTTGACCTGACGTTGCCTGCTTTCCAGGATTCCCCCCCCATGGTGGAGACTTTCAGGTACTCTACGCTCCCGGTTTTTAGCAAGCTTTTCAGCAGAATCTGGGTTGTTTCTCCATCGAAAAGCCAAAGGCTGTGGCGTAGGGTTTCGAGTTGACTGAGACGAATAGCCTGGATTTCATTGTGAATACTTTTTACATCCTGCTGATAGTCCATGGTTAGCTGAAAAGCCGTCGTTACCAATGTAATGAGGGAGCTGAACATAATGATCGCAGTGATCAGCTTTCGACCTATTCTACTTTTAGCAATATTGCGGGCGAACAAAAATTTCATGACCTACCCTTTTTAGTAATTAGGACCATCTATTGCCGGGATAAGTACATATTTGACAAAAATAAAGATATTGGGGAATCCTCCTATTTTGATGCTCTGGCAATCTGTTCTATGGAGAAATCGTACTTGATTAATTTTTTATTATAAACCTTTGATAATTTTTTAAAATCAATCGCATCGTATGATTTAGACAACAGAAGATGAACATCTGCATTTATTTTTGTTGCCGTATAAATTTTCGTACTGATTTGCATTCCAACATCATCAGCAAAGTCAATACCGTGAAGATAATCATGGAGATAGACTGCGATTTCAGCATAGGCAATCATTGAACTTGCCACCGTGGCAACCAGTCTCTGTTTTTTTATATTTTGCATTCCAATCATGGATAAGTCCAAACCTCCGACAAAGCCGGTCTTACCTAAAATTCTCCCGGAATCCTCCATCGCTTCAGATGCACCTAAACCGAGCTGATCACTTGCTGCCCAGACCACAGAAGCCTCTGGATACCGTTTAAGTAACAAGGCGGCTACTTTTTTCCCCTCTTTGGGTGTCCATTGGGTGGGTACAAACTGAAGAAGTTTAGCTTTTGGATCTTCATCAACCGCTTTCATCAACCCATCTTTTCTAAGCTGAGAACCAAACCAGGCAAAGCTACCTCCAACACCGACCACATGAATAGTACCATCTTTTGCAAAAGCATTTGCTTCACGAGCGGCAGTTATGAGTGTTTTGCCCAGTATGTATCCTTTTTTAGTTTCATCCTGGTAAAAATATCCAATCCACTTTTTGAATTTCTTTCGAGGTGAATGTCCGATATCAGGGAGTTCAGAGGGGAATACCGGTCCCTGAATAAAAACAGGGATATCTAATGTTTCTGCAGCTTCAAGCAATGGTTTGGTGTTACCAAACGCTACAGAGAATATCGCAGCATCCGGTTTGGGCTTTTGGTTCAAGATCTGCACGCCTTTAATATGTTTTGCAAACCTGTCTCCAACATCAAACTCATAGGGTATAATAGCGATATCCAAATCCTCGGCCACTGCGTTTAATACCCTGAACACCTGGGGCCAGTAGGTATTATTTTTACTTGTTGGGGAAAATAATACGATTCGTTTTTTCTGGGCAGTTGCCGTAGATTGTAGAATACAAAACGATATCAATATAAAAAGAATCCCGTAGCTGAGAATTTGAATCAGTTTCACTGGTTAATCCTTTCGTTATTCAAATAGTGTTTTAAACTATGGGATATAATATTTTTTTTTAAAAACACAATTTGTAATACACAAGCAAAGCTTTAACTTAGTAGAGTATTTTACCAAATTCACCTTACATTAAACTCATTTTCATTGCAAAAATTTTTTTACTATCCCCCCCTTTGATCATCCTGCTCATAAATTTGATCTTCAACACTTCCTATCCATCATACTTATACAGCGTACACCAGACTGAATGAACTTGTGAAAAATGAACGTTAAGTTCAGTTGACACTGGCAAAAAAAAGAACTGGGCAAGCACGAAGAAATATCTGTAAACAATTAACTTAGCCATAACAATATGATGTGTGGTTCTGTGTATCATCTAAAATTTAGATATCTAACTGGATAATTAATCACAACTATGGGTAACAGGTCATTCAGGTTTCTAATAAGTTGAATTTGATTATAATATTTCGGGAATCCTTATCGCTACTTATACACCTTGAGAATTTCACCTATATTTTCATGGACCAAATTAACGGATTTCACAGGGCGAAGCATGACTTTGAGCTCAATTATTCTGCCCCGGTCATTCCATTTAATCAATTCGACACCATTAATTGGTATAGCACCAACCAAAACCTCGAATTCAAGGGCGGCATCATGGGTTCCGACAATCTCACGGACATAGTGGTGTGTCTCATTAAAGAATACTTTTAAAGCGCCGGAAAAATACAGAATCGTTGTTTTCTTCCCGAACTGAGGTTTATGTACAATAGGAGGAAAAAATACGACATCATCTGCAAGTAAGGAGTTTAGACCTTCAATATTTTTTTGTCTGATTATTTCATGCCACTTGGCGAGCACAGAAGTATTCATAATTCATCCCCTTGTATTGCATTCCCAAAGCTGCAACATTCATTTTTAATGATATCTCTAACCTAAAAACATTTAAATATATTTTCATATAAAATATCAAGAGGTATAGAGGCGATAAAGGTATATTTTCATTTCGTTGAACCAATTTTTCGGACCAACTTTATACACACCAAGCTTGAATGGATAAAATTAAGCGTTATTGGAGATAGCTTTAATCGAATAAAGTAAGTTTTCCCTTCGATCAATATATTATAAAATTTTATGTCTTGGTAGGCTCGTGGTAGAGTCACCTTTCAATAAAAACATCTTTTATAATATAAAATGAATAGGTAACCCTTGAGATTACCTCTTTTTTAAAAAAACTGGTTACCTAAACCTAAATTAGTTTATAGTTTTCAGCAAGAAAATAAAATAGTTAAAAAAAATGCCGAAAAGATTAGAGAACTTTTCAGATATTTTAAGAACAAAAATATTTATCCGGATTTTCTTTTACAGCTTTAAACCGGAAATGACCAACCCCAGGTCAATCACAGTCTTCTTTTAAGTGTCGAAAATAATAATTACAATATTTCCATTCATCTTCCGACATATCCAGCGACCATATTTCGTATTCAGTGCCGGGCATATGCTCCGATAAATTTGAAAAATAAAACCAGGCATAAAGAAAAGAATCACCATGAGATCATTGATCTATTGGGCGTTTATTTTCGATATTAAGACCTGACACCCAAAACTAAAAAGAGCTTTCAAAAAACCTGAAAACCCTCTATGATGATTGGTCGGACGGCAAGATTTGAACTTGCGACCACTTGTCCCATTTTACTATCTCAGAAAAATCATGAATTTGTATTCAATGATTTAGCCCGTTTTTTTTCACAAAGAGCCCAAAAGGTGAGGCCAGGTACAGGCATCCCCATTTTTGAGAAAAATCCCCAAAATGTATTATCAACTTTTAATACAAATTCAATGCATCTGGTAAATAAAATACCGTGATTCCAATTTCCCAGATCCTTTAGATCTTTGTTTTTTGCCTTTTTTTTAAAAAATATTAAGGTCACATATTCTTTTAATTTCGAAAATAATCGAAAAATAATTAAAACATGAAAAAGATTACCAGAAGTTATTATTTCAAGTTCGGAATTCTCCAATAATGTTTTGCAACTCTTTGGGGAATAACGTCGTACATGCCCTAATCTCCTGTCATGATTTGAATAAAGGCAATTCCAGGTAGGGACTGTTATAAGAAGATATGGTTTATTATTTAAGTTTCTTAATGATATTTTTTTTAAAAATTCATAATCATCTTCAATATGTTCAAGAATGTCCATCAATAAAACAAGATCAAATTTTTGATCATCATTTTCTTTTATATATGTTATCTCGGGATAAGCTTTATCCTCCAAAAACTTTTTGTCATACTCTTTGTCCAGACACTTAATATGAGTCTTTTTTCCAAAGCTCGTTACCACAGCTTTTGCAAAATAAGCATCTCCTGAACCCACATCCAGAATATCTATTCCTTTAAAAATTCCATCAATATTCTTAAAAAGCAGATTTAAAAAAAAATCTTTTCGAATAGTTTCCCAAGGATGACGAATCAATTGTTTAGTGTTTACTTCTTTTAAGTCCATGAAATTTTATGATTTGCCAATAAAATTTATTGCTTTATTAACAAACTCCCCCCCCCCAATGATAACAGGTGCTGAGCCCGCCCATCTTGTTTTTATTCCGCGATAAATTTCCATTTAGGCCAAACAAGTTATGCTAATATAATATTAAAATATTAGGACACCAAGTTAGGCAACTTGTTTCTCGGCTAGTTTTTCAACTGAAGTATTTTAGTATATATTTTCGACGATATAGGAAGGACGCCTTTTTGATTCAAGATATATTCTTCCTATATACTCACCTATGACCCCAATGCCTATAAGCTGAATTCCCCCCAGAAACAACATGATGGTTAAAAGTGAGGCATACCCCGGAACATCAATCCCAAAGATAATTGTTCTGATAAGGATAAAACTTCCATAAAGAAAGGATAAAAATGATATTAAGGTTCCTATGTAAAGCCAGACTCTGAGGGGTGCAGTACTAAAGCTTGTAATGCAGTCAATGGCAAGGTTCCAGAGTTGCCAAGTATTGAAATTAGTTCTCCCTGTTTTTCTTTTCTCACGTTTAAATTCAACTGTTACAGTTTTAAAACCAACCCAGGCAAAAATTCCTTTCATGAACCGCTGGTTTTCAGGAAGCTTGTCTATGGCATTGACCACTTTTCTTGTGATCAATCTGTAGTCGCCAACATTTTCCGGAATTGTTGTGTCTGAAATCATATTATGTATTTTATAAAAGAGTTTTGAAGTAAACCTTTTAATAAAGTCATCCTTTGAACGATCTGTTCTTTTAGCAAGAACCACATCATAACCTTTCTCCCAGAAAGATACCATGCTCTTAATTAGGTCCGGCGGGTCCTGCAAGTCAGCATCAATCGGAATAATGGCACGCCCACATGAGTGTTCGATTCCGGCAGTTAAAGCAGCCTCTTTTCCAAATTTTCTCGAAAGGTTGATGACTTTTATGTTTGATCGTCTTTTTTTTTCGTCAATCAGATTTTCAAGTGTTGCATCTGAGCTACCATCATTCACACAAACTATTTCAAAAGATCTTTTAACCTCGCTGAGAACACCAAATATCTGCTCCATGAAAAAGTTTACATTGTTTGTTTCATTGTGAAATGGGCAAATGATCGAAATTTCTATTACTGTATCGGCCATATGAGAGATCCCCTCCTTTTTCGAAAATTCGGGTTTTGATAAAAATATCGGGTTTTATGACATCTGTCAATATAAACGAACCTGACTAAATATGGAATTAGCGATAAATGCCTTGATGATTACGATAATCTTTGATAAATTTTAAGTTCAATCTTTTTCGAAATTGCTCAACGCGAAATTTAATCTTAGGCATTTTACAGAAGGACAATTAATGACTAACAAAAAAATGTCATTAATACAAAGACTTTTTGTCCCGTCAGTTTTTGATTTGATCGTGATATTTGTTTTTGTGGCAATGTCTCTTTCGCTTCCATTGATCAGAAGCTATGATATCTGGTGGCATCTTAAAACAGGCGAACTCCTTTTAAATGGGATATTTCCAACCCAGGATATATTTTCATTTACGGCTTTAGGAAAACCATGGATACTACATGAATGGGGAAGCGAGGTCGTGTTTGCATTTATTTATCAATGTCAAGGAGTTGCCGGGCTGATTTTATTCAGGTCTTTTATTTTTGCATTGGTATTTGCACTAACATTTAACTTAATGCTGCGCAAAAAGATAAATATATTTGCATGTATCACCTTTATCCTTTTTTTGATGGTTGTAAATGCCGGAGCCTGGACGGTTCGACCCCATATGTTTACAAACCTTTTTTTAATTATTCTTTTTCGCATTTATGTTGAATACAGACATTATAATAACTATAAAATATTAAGAATTTTACCCATACTTTTTCTGGTCTGGATCAATATGCACGGCGGATTTATAATTGGACTTATCTTTTTGGGTGTTTGTATTGGTGCCGAATTGATTAATACTTTTTTGCAATTTGATGCAGAACATTCTCTATCATATTCCGAATGCAAAAGACTTGTGACCTATTTTGTCCTTGCTTTTGCAGCTTGTTTTATTAACCCAAACACCTATGAAGGCGTACTCTATCCATTTATGTATTTGGGTGGTCAAATTGATTCTAAAATGGTTATGGAATGGGATCCACCAACAATAAGGAAAAATTTTGAATTTATAATTTTGGTGATTCTTATTCTAACCGGGTTTATATTTCAAAAGAAAAGACTATTTCTTTATGAGATTTTTCTAATTCTTGTATTTCTTTTCTTTGCTTTTTCAGCAAGAAGACATGTTTCGATATTCACCTTGATCGCGATTCCAATTGTGGCACCATTATGGCAAAATATTATTATTTCCAGTTTCAATCGTATGTCTGATATCACAGCTGGTAGCTCCAGACTATTGTCAGGAAAAATATCTGAATATTTTGTTTCCCGCTCAAATTCGTTATATTCAATGGAAAAACAGCTACGATATCACACAACTCTCATTTTGATAGGAATTGCCTTGATTTTATCACCAGATTTGATAGGAAAAAAAATAAACATGGGACTGGATACATCACGTTACCCTATAAAAATAGTGGAACACATTCAATTGAATAATATTAAGGGAAATATTTTTAACCAATATGCCTGGGGAGGGTTTTTAATTTGGTCGCTTCCTAATAGAAAAGTATTTATTGATGGTCGAATGGATGTATATCAAAAGGAGATTAGTGACCAGTATTTCGCTATTATAGATCTTAAAAAAGGATGGGAAGAGTTTTTAAGAAGACATGCCATCGAGCATATAGTTGTCAAGAAAGATAAAATGATTTCTAAACTTTTAACAAAAGTAAATACAGACTGGATTGTTATACAAGAGACAGAGAATGCATATCTATTCTCGAAAAAATAATATATCGTATTATTATTATTATTATATCTCGATTTTCCATTATTTTTATGTCATTAATGTAATCTTTTATGAAATTTTGTTCCCAATATAGCACAATAATTACCCATGGTTACGGTTTTTGATTTTTGGTAGCTCTTAAATCCGGTTAGCTCGCCCATGAAAAAATCGTAAAATACTTGATTTTTTTAAGTGCATTGGTTATAAGCATAAAATATATATTTTTTAATAAACTTAATTAATATCAACCACTCTCAGTTCATCATTTTCCAAATGAAGATCAAGTTGATATAGAGTCCAAAAAATTACAGAAAGCAATGATGTTTCATTAACACTTTTAAGATCATTATACGTTTTCTTACAGGACTTTTTTTTGTAAACTCATGCTGAAATTTTAAGAATTTTCCTGCTGTTATTTGAATCTTAAAAAGGGTTTAAAACAAGATAATAATTGGGCTTAATACGAAATTTTATTAAAACAAATGTCACATTGTGGCATGCAGATTGCACTTCATGATTTTCAAGAAGAGTTTGTTATAATACAATTCTCTAAACCTTAATCAAGGAGAGTGAAAATGAAAAATCTTATTAATTTTATTAAAAATGAAGAAGGTGCAACTGCGGTAGAATATGGTATTATGGTAGCGGCTATAGCTGCAGTCATTGTTGCTGTTGTCAACGTGGTAGGTGGTAAAGTAGATACTGCATTCGAAAATGTGAATGCAGCGATGTAAACATTCAATTATTAATAGTTCTGATGTAAACGCTGAAATTAAACACCCCATACCAATGCTGATCATTATAGGTTAAAGCCATTTTAAAACAAAAGAAATGGCTTTAACCTGCAAAAACTGTTTAGTGACGATATCGTAAGCAACAATTATTTTTTTTAATTATTTGATTGGTTAAAAATGGATAATTTTATTTTTAAAAACAACGATTTCAATATAAATAATTTTGCATTGCTATTCTTGGTTGCAATTTTAGTTATAGCCTCTATTATTGATTTTCGTTTTCAAAAAATTCCTAATCTGCTTACATTCTTTTCCGCATTGGCAGGTTTTGTTTATCATTTTAGCGCCAGTGGAATTCAAGGAATTGTTTTTAGTTTGACAGGTATCATAATCGGGATTGCAGTTTTGATTATTCCATATGCAATGGGTGGGATGGGCGCAGGTGACGTCAAGCTTATGGGGGCAGTCGGAGCTTTTCTCGGTGCAAAAGGTGTTTTTGTCGCATTCTTATTTACAGCCTTTTTTGGTGGTATCTATGCACTTTTTATAATCCTTTATTTCAGAGATATATTTAAAGGATTTTTCAAACAGCTCTTCCAGACCTTTTTATCTTTTATTTTAACAAAAAAATATTTCCCTGATCCTGTGGTTGAACACACAGACAAACCCAGGCTTTGTTATGGAATAGCCATAGCATTGGGGTCATTTACATATATTTTAATTCAGTTTCAAGGAAATCAACTTTAGCTTGAATTAGGAGAAAACCATGACCAACCTTAAAGCTTTCATTCCAATTTTACTTTCAATTGTGATCGCATTGGGAGGCAGTTACTTCCTATATGACTGGATTAAAGAAAAAACCGCCCCAGATAAGATCGTTACGATTAAAGAAAGCAAGGCTATACCTGTTGTTACGGCAAAGGCTGATATTCCTTGGGGAACTAAGTTAAATACTGAAATGTTTGAAATCAAACCTTTTCTGGAAGGCAGTCTTCCCCAGGGTACACATTTAAAGTCAGATGATTTAATTGGCAGAATTGTAATTTCCTCTATCAAAGAAGGCGAACCTATCGTCGATTATCGTCTGGCCCCACAAAGTCTTGAAACAGGAGGTATCTCTGCGATATTAAAACCGGGAACCCGCGCTATTTCCGTCCAGGGAAACAGAGTTTTAGGAATTGCAGGATTTATTAATCCGGGTAATCGCGTAGATGTCCTTGTCACGATTGCAGATCCAAGTCATAATGACGAAAAAATCACTAAAATTGTGCTTGTAAATCTTCTGGTTTTGGCTTCAGGTACTCAAATCATAGAAAACAGCAAAGGTGAGCCTGCACCAGTTGATGTCTATACGCTTGAAGTTACCCCGGATCAAGGAGAACGGTTAACGCTTGCATCAAGGGAAGGTAATCTTCAGTTCGCTCTTAGAGGTACAACAGATGATAAAACTATTGCAACCCGTGGTATCACAATACCTGAATTGCTTAAAGTGAAGTCTAAACCTGTACGAAGGCTCGCGAGCGTGAGATCAAAAAAAGTGGTAAAAAGAAAAAAATATAGAAGGTCTCCTAAAAAGAGAAAAGCGACAATTGAAATTATCAAAGGTATAGAATTAATTAAAAAGGAAGTTGTATTTTAGAATATTAATATTTGTTCAGGAGACCATGACTTATGTCTAAATTACTCGAATATAGTAAAGTTAGTTTTCTTGCATTTATAATTTTTCCATTTTTTATAACCAATACCCTATCCCAGGAAAAATTTGTATCAACATCTGTTAAACCATATAAATTGGAACTTGTTTTGGGAAAATCAATGGTTCTTAAATTAATGGTACCTGTAAAAAAGAAGCTCAGGGTTTCTGTAGGAGCACCTGAAATAGCCGATTGCTTGGTCATTCCTCCCAGAGAAATTTATATACAGGCAAAAAAAGCAGGTCTTACGAATATAATAATCTGGCAAGAAGACAAACTAATTGCGATTTATGAAGTTGAGGTCCAATACGACGTATCCAGATTAAAAGAAAAATTATTTCAAATTCTCCCCCATGAAAAAGAATTAAAAGTAGTGGCAACAAATGAATCCATCACACTTTTAGGTAAAATTTCAAATCCGGCAAATTTATCTCAAGCCATAATTCTTGCCAAATCATTTGCACCTGAAGGCAATGTTAATAATATGGTCCAGGTTGGTGGAACTCATCAGGTTATGCTGGAAGTCAAAATGGCAGAAATGGCACGTTCTGTCGGAAAAGATCTTGGCATTGATTTAAGTTTTTTTAATGATGGTGATATTGGGATGACCAGGTTAGAGCCTTTGGGGTTCACAAGTCCATTAACCGGCACCACTATTTCATCTGCTGTTAACGCATTATTTCGTTTTTCAAGCGGGAATACAACATGGACAGCTTTTATTAAGGCCTTGAAAGAAGATGGTCTGGCAAAAATTCTTGCCGAACCAAATTTGATTTGTTTAAGTGGTCAGACCGCAAGTTTTCTTGCGGGCGGAGAGTTTCCAATTCCGGTTCCTGATGAAAATGGAATTACTGTAGATTATAAAGAGTTTGGGGTTGGCCTTCGTTTTTCGCCAACGGTACTTGATAAAAATAAAATAAGTATCAAAGTCGATTCTGAGGTTTCTGAACTGGACTTTACAACGGCAGTGCGATTTTCAGGTTTTGTCATACCAGGGGTCACCACTCGAAGAGCCGCTACAACCATAGAACTTGCAGACGGTCAAAGCTTTGCCATTGCAGGGCTTTTGTCTGAGTCAGTAAAAGAAAATGTCAAAAAATTCCCTTATTTAAACAAAATTCCCTTACTGGGTTCCCTATTTAAAAGCACTTCATTCCAAAAAAATGAAACCGAGCTGGTAATTATTGTAACACCTCGATTTGTTAAACCTCTTGATAATACTAATCAAGCACTTCCAACTGACTACTATGATGAACCAACTGATTCTGAAATTTATTTAAACTTGGGTAAAAAAGCAAATAAATCATCCGGCAATGCAAATATGGGAACTTTAGACGGTAAGTTTGGACATACGTTTGAAGAAGAATAAGCGATTATAAATAATGGAGGAATATTATTTTGAATAAAATTATTATTATTGGACTCATGTTTACCTATATTGCCGTTTTAGGATGTTCTCCCATGGAAAGAAGGATGGCAAAACTCGACGCCAATCGAGGATATTCTTATGAAACCATTTATTTTTCCCAGCTTCGGAATCCTAATGCAGGAAAAAATAGTGAATTTAACGAAAGCATGGATGGCATTATCGCAGATCATATAATTAAAAAATATCAGGCTGATTATAAATTAGAAATCCCTCCAACACCAATTTTGAATCTTAATATAGACAATGATTAAGGGGATATTATGTTTAAAGATCAACGAGGGGTGGCCGCAGTTGAGTTTGCTATTATGCTGCCACTTCTTGCCGTGATTTTATTCGGGACGATTGACTTTGCGTTACTCTTTTACAACAAACAGGTATTGACCAATGCCAGCAGGGAAGGAGCAAGATCAGCAATTGTAAAAGATAATCAAGCTGATCTTACGTTCCCTGATCAGCGGCAAATCATAAAAGATTACTGCCTCAACAACCTGATTAATCTTGGCGGGAACAATCCTCTTGTAATTGAACCGGAAATAACTCTTGCTGCAAACTATATTACAGCAAATGTTAAATATGACTATAGTCATCTCTTTAGCGGGCTTACAGGGTTTTCAACCACACGAATAGAAGCACAAACCATAATGAGGAATGAGTAATGTTTTTCAAATTAAAAATAATTAGAAGCGATCAAGATGGCGCATCGGCAGTAGAGTTCTCTATTGTATTGATGCTACTTTTGACGGTTATTTTCGGAATTATTGAATGGGGACTTTTTTTATTCAATAAGCAGGTGATTACAAATGCAACAAGAGAAGGTGCAAGAAGGGGCGTGATTATGAGAAAAGCACCCCGGAATGTTATAACGGAAGACAGTGAAATAAGGGGTCGAGTCGTTCAATATGCCGGTCAAAACCTTATAACCTTTGGCACAGATATTCTCCAGGCCACATCATCAGATATCATAATCACGCGACCTGATTTTAAATTTGAAACCAATCTTCAAGTTAGTGTTAATTATGAATATAAATTTTTATTTCTAGATGCATTCGGTATTGATCCCATAATTATTTCCGCTATTTCAAATATGAAAATGGAGTAAATTATGTATAATATTTTATTACCTGTCAATAATCAAAAAGGAGTTTCTGCGGTCATTGTCGCAATCGTGTTATCAATGCTTTTAGGGTTTGTCGCATTGGCCATAGATATTGGTTATTTGTATGCCACACGTAATCAACTGCAAAATACTGCAGATGCAAGTGCTCTGGCTGCAACAGGTGAATTGGGAAGAATTTATTCTACAATGACTTTTTCTCAACAAGAACTCTATAATGCCAACTCAGATGGAGATGGTAACTCAATAAATGATGTAACACAAATTAAGCAAGAATCAATTGACGCCGGAGCAAAAAATAAGGCTGCCGGGAAAAGCATTATTATAGACCCTAACGATATTATTATCACTGTATGGGATTGGAATTTAGGTGCAGACCAAGCTTTAGTTGAAAATTTTTCCAAACCTGATGCAGTCAGGGTCACGGCAAGAAGAGATTCAACACTTAACGGAGCTGTGGTAACATTTTTTTCTAAAATTTTATCTGTTTTTGGCGGCAGTCATGATACGTTTCAATTATCAGCCGTGGCAACAGCAGCGCTTTCGGGACCATCTTCAATGGATGAAGGCGAGCTTATCACCCCTTTTGGGATTTCCAAGAACAATTTTCCTTCAAATTGCGGTCAGTTAATCACATTTAAAGATACAAAAGATAGCTGTGCCGGGTGGCATAATTTTTTTGATTCACATGATAATAACAGCATACGAAATAAAGCATATGACATAATAGCTGGTAATGGTGGTGCTGCATGGCTAAATGACTGGTTTGGCATATCCGGCACACCAACGACCACTCCAGAAGCAAATGTGGAAGATGAGTTTGATTTTTCAGGAGGCGTCAAGTCTGCTATGACCGGTATTCATATCGACTGGACACTTGCAACACCGGCTGTAACCGGAAACGGTCAGGTTGCTCCTTTTCCTGCACTTTTTGATTATTTCAGGTTTCGAGATGGAGATGGAAATGACAATGTTTGGACAGCAAAGGTTCCGGTATATGAAGACAATATTGTTTGTGACAATCCAAGCGGGCTAACTAAAATAGTGGGATTTGCAATTATAGAAATCAGGGGTTGGAAAGGTCCTCCTGACAATACAATTAATGTTTATATAGACTGCAATAGAGTTGTTATAGGTGAAGGGCGAGGCGGTGGAGGATCATTTGGGAATCTTTTAGGCAGTATTCCTAATTTAGTTCAATAATTTTTTTAAAGTGAGTGTTGTTTATGCCAATTGAAATTACACAGGTTCAGTTAAAGATAGACAGCCAAAAACTTAAGGATGAATTCATTCAGGTTTTCAAAAATTTAAATGGATTTAATATAACAGATCAGAACGAAAAAAAAGAACCTGATCTATTAATTTATGAGCTGAATGCAGACTACAACACTGATCTTGAAAAAATAAAATCCTATATTGAAAAAACAAATCAGACCGAAGTATTCCTTTTTTCAAAAAGATCCGAACCTGAAGTAATTATAAAAGCACTGCAAATAGGGGCTAAAGAATTTTTCCAGTCTCCTTATAAAGATGAAACAATTATTGATGCTCTGGGCCGTTTTAGAGATCGCCAGAAAAAATCAAAACAAAAAATTTCTGAAATCTCAGGAAAAGTTATCAGCATTTTTGGCAGCAAGGGAGGGGTTGGTACGACAACTGTTGCAGTCAACCTGGCAGTTTCAATAGCAAAACAGCAAGCAATACCGTCTGTGGTACTTCTTGATATGAATATTATTTTTGGTGAAGTCCCTATCTTCCTGGATATGTCCCCCAAACACCACTGGGGAGATATTACAAAAAACATAGACCGATTAGATGAATTCTTTTTGTCCAATATTCTTACCAAACATGATTCAGGTGTACACATTCTTCCTTCACCAAAATATCTTAGTGACTATCCGCCACCTACACCACCCGTTATGGAAACTCTTTTAAATTTAATAAAAGAAAATTTTGAATATGTAATTATTGATCTGGGGCAATCAATAAACGAAACCGCATTAAGAATACTTCAAAATTCCGATTTGATCCAGATTGTGACAATTCAAACGCTTCCCTGCTTGTCAAATACCAATAGATTGATAAAAATTTTTTTGGAATATGGACATACGAATGCGGATAATTTAGGCATAATATTAAATCGCTATTATAAAAAAGGTATGGTTTCAATTGAAAGCGCGGAAGAAGGGATAGGAAGAAAAATGTCCTGGGTCATCCCCAATGATTATTTAACAACTATGTCTGCAATAAATTCGGGACAACCTTTATGTCAGATTGCTCCACGATCAAAAATTGTGACAAGTTATGACAGCTATACTGAAAAAAAAATAATTAAAAAGAAACGAAAAAGAAAAAAAAGATGGTTTTTCTAAATAAAAAATGGAGCATGATGTGGAAAATAAAATAGAGTCCAGCAACCCGCATATTAATCAACAACAGTTCGTTCCTGATGAATATTACGAGTTTAAAGCAAAGGTTCATGAAAAGCTTTTGGATATGATTGATCTGGCGATTATTGATACCATGGACAAAGAAACGCTTGCTTTACGGATTACGAAAGTAACAGAAACAATATTAAAACAAGAATCGGAATCCATACTGATCAATCTTTCAGAGCGGGAAAAATTGTTAACTGAAATTATTGATGAAGTTTTGGGATTGGGTCCACTGGAGCCTTTTTTAAAAGATCCGACAATCTCTGATATTTTAGTAAATTCCTACGAAAACATATATCTGGAAAGATTTGGGAAGCTAGAACAGAGCCAGGCCAGGTTTAAAGATAATGAACATTTGATAAAAATAATTGATAAAATTGTTTCAAGTGTAGGAAGAAGAATTGACGAATCCAACCCAATGGTTGATGCAAGGCTTGAGGATGGTTCAAGGGTGAATGTTGTTATTCCTCCGATTGCCATAGACGGTCCCATGTTATCGATCCGGCGATTTGCAGTAACTCCGCTGGAATTGGATGATTTGATATTAAATCAAACCTTGGTTCCGGAGTTTCGTGATATTTTAAAGAATTTGGTGATTTCAAAACAAAACATACTTTTATCCGGAGGCACCGGAAGCGGAAAAACAACTTTATTAAACGTCCTTTCCCGTTTTATTCCTGAAAATGAACGGATTGTTACTATTGAAGATGCAGCAGAATTACAACTAAAACAAGACCACATTGTTAGAATGGAAACCAGACCACCAAATCTGGAAGGAAAAGGAGAAATCCTTCAACGAGACCTTCTTAAAAACAGTCTTAGAATGAGACCGGATCGGATTATAGTAGGAGAAGTAAGGGGTTCGGAGTCTTTTGATATGCTTCAGGCAATGAACACGGGCCATGATGGATCTTTGACAACTATCCATGCAAATACCCCCCGGGATGCTTTAATGCGGTTGGAAACCATGGTGGCCATGGCAAATTTTGATATCCCAAGCGAGTTTGTAAGACGATTCATCAGTTCTGCCATCAATATTATCATTCAGGTGTCCAGGCTGGTTGATGGAAAAAGGAAACTAATCAGCTTACAGGAAATTACCGGAATGGAAGGTAATATGATTACAATGCAGGAAATATTTTCATTTGAACAGACACGGGTGGACTCAGATGGAAACGTCCGGGGGTTTTTCAAGTTCAATGGGATTCGACCCCAATTTATAGAAAAATTTAAGACAGCCGGCATCAAAATAGACAGCACGCTTTTTGATCCATCTTTTCGTGTTGAAGTTTAACAAAAGGAATATCCCATGGATTTTATGATTTTAAGTGTAATTATTTTCATCTTATCATTGGTTATCATAGAACTGTTTTTTTATGCGTACAGGAATGCAAGGTCTATCCAAAAATCAAAAATTAAAAAACGATTAAGAAAATACACTTTTATTGAAGATGATCTTGGAGATATCATCAAGAATCGAAACTTGAGTGATATTTCGTTTTTAAATAGCTTTATGAAATCTTTGCCCTTCGCTATCAAAATGGATAAGGTTCTATTGCAGGCCAACGTAAAACAATCTCTGGCATTTTAC
This sequence comes from Desulfobacula sp., assembly GCA_033852015.1. Lineage (GTDB taxonomy): Bacteria > Desulfobacterota > Desulfobacteria > Desulfobacterales > Desulfobacteraceae > Desulfobacula. The sequence goes on along the minus strand of JAWSVH010000109.1, from coordinate 11,780 downwards.
TGCCTGCTATCATTTTTATTCGGCACATTGACTTTTTTAGGAAGCTCTTTTTATTTTAATAATTTTTTATACTCCCTCGGAATAGGTTTACTCTCAAGCTTCTGTCCATATCTATATGTAGCAAACAAAAGAACGAAAAGAATTGAAAGATTCCAAAATCAGTTTCATGAAGCACTTGATCTAATTGCTAGGGCATTAAGAGCGGGACATTCATTTAATAGTGCTTTAAAACTGGCTTCAGAACAATTTGAAGATCCTGTGGGAATTGAATTTGCAGAAACCCTTGAAGAAATAAATTTTGGTGTAAGTGTGCCAAACGCACTTCGAAATTTGTCAGAACGTATTGAATCTAAGGAAATTAACTATTTTATTATTGCAGTAATAATTCAAAGAGAAACCGGTGGGAACTTAGCTGAATTGATAAATAGTTTAGCCCAGCTTGTCCGTGAAAGAATTAAGTTTGAGGGCAAAGTAAAAATTCTTTCTGCAGAGGGTAAAATGTCTGCTGTGATTCTTATATTAATACCTTTTTTCATCGCCGGTTGGCTTCAGTGGTCAAACCCTGAATTTTTAATTCCACTTTTTAAAGAGCCTATTGGAAGAAAAATGTTAGGTGTTGCCGGTATTATGATGGTGATTGGTTCGATCACCATGAAAAAAATGATAAAAATTGACGTATAAAAAATTAGGACTTCACAATGATAGCTTTTGATCAAAACCTCTTTACAATCATTTTTCCCTTTTCTTTCCTCTGTTTTTTTCTTTTTTGTCTGGGAATTATACAATACATGAAAGTCCTGACAAGAAAGAGGAAAATAATAAAAAAAATTCAGCAAGGAGGATTTGATGAGGGTCTGCCATCAAGGAAAATAGCTGATGAGACACAGGAAAGAACCAAATCAGGCCGGAACCTTTTTGCTGGATTTTTCAGCCTGTTTGGAAAAGGGCAATCAAATACATCCTTATATTCAAGATCTTTCAAATTTAAGTTTTTAAAAGCCGGGATTAAATATGAAAATTTTGAAACAGCCTTTTACGGTGCAAAATTATTTTTACCATTATTTCTGGTTGGGGCCTTTCTTATCTCAAGACTTTATTTCTTAAAACTCATGACAGCACTCCCAACTATTTCTATTCTTGTTCTACTCGGATTATTGGGATTTTATTTACCGGAAATATGGCTGAAAATAAAAACTGATAAAAGAAAGATAGTCATATTTAAGGGGCTACCTGATGCTCTCGATCTTCTAATTGTCTGCGTTGAGGCTGGAATGGGTTTGGATGCAGCTTTACAGAGGGTCGGAGATGAGATGAAAATGAGTTACCCTGATTTAAGTCATGAATTTTCTTTTTTAAATCTTGAGATGCGAGCAGGGATGCAACGCCAGGATGCCCTTAGAAATCTTGCCAATAGAACTGGAATTGAAGAAATGAACAGCCTCATTACTCTATTGATTCAAACCGATAAGTTTGGCACAAGTGTTGCTAAGGCTCTCCAGGTTTTTTCTGACTCATTTCGAACAAAAAGATTTCAAAAGGCTGAAGAAATTGCAGCAAAGCTGCCAGTAATGATCTTAATCCCTTTGATTCTATGTATTTTTCCGGCCTTGTTTGTTGTGATTATCGGCCCTGCAGCAATTACCATTTATCAAAATTTAATTTTAGGTTAAGCATTTGAAACATATGAAAAATATTTTTTGTATTATTGTTTTTACAGGACTTATTTCTTCATATGGGTGTGGATCGAAGTCTGCTTCCATGAAACCTGATGTAAGCTATGGAAATCCGTCCTATAGACATATAAAAGACTTGCCCCGTGTAAATGATGAAGATTTTACTAACCAGATGAATAAAAAAAAACAAACAGTGAAGATAACCGGTGAAGACTTCGAACAATCAGGAGATACCTTTCTCGTAAAACATGATTATTTCATGGCATATATGCAGTATGAAAAAGCTTTATGGAAAAATAAGGACAATATCCGCGTCGAATATAAAAAAGGACTTGCCCTGATGGGAGGTGGCAAAAAAGATGAGGCACAAAAACAATTTGAAATGGTCCTGAAAAAAAAACCAAAATTCGCACTTGCATATGAGGCAATGGGGAAGTTGTACTTAAATGAAAATAATTATTTTTTAGCCGCTAAAAAATTTCAAGAAGCTGTTTCACTGGAACCGCTTTTATGGAGATCCTATAATTATTTAGGAAATATCTATGCGTTAGAAGGAAAAAATACAGCAGCAATCAAAGAATTTTTAATTGCCTTAACCATAAAGCCCAGTACAGGCTTTATTTTAAATAACCTTGGGCTGTCTCAATATTCTTTAGGCCAGAACAAAGAGGCGGTAGCTTCTTTTTATTTAGCCCTGGAAAATGGATATGTAAAACCAAAAGTATATAATAATTTAGGCGTTGTTCTCACTGACATGGAATTTTATGAAGAGGCATTGGATGCTTTTGAAAAAGGTGGTAACAAATCCGTTGCCTTAAACAATTTAGGCGTAGGGTATTTAAAAAATGGCAAGGTTAAGGAGGCAGTACTATACTTTAAAAAGGCAATAGAAATTAGCCCAGTATTTTATGTGACAGCCAGTGAAAATTTAAAGAAATGCAAAAAAATCCAAAAAAATCCAAAAAGATAATGATGATTCAGTGAAAGGAGGGAGAATAATGAGAGAAAGATATTTTTTAAAAAAAATCATATGTTGCATGGTTTTTTTTGCTTTTTTAATCTCCGGTTGTTCTACAATCGGAAACTGGTTTTCTTTTCTTTCAGATTCCAACAGCTCAAACAAAGGAAATCTGATAAATAAAAAAGATTTTCTATCAGATAAAAAAACCAATAAAAAAAGCAAAGAACAATATAGGCTTGCAAGACATTTTCAAAAACAAAACCGACATAAAATTGCCGTTAAAGAGCTCTTAAAAGTACTTCAAATAGATCCTGTAAATTATAATGCCTATAATGCACTTGGTGTCTCTTATGATAATTTAAATCAGCATGATAAAGCAATACATGCATATAAAACAGCTCTTAAAATTCGACCAAACTTGGACTATGTGCACAATAATATCGGTTATTCAAATTTGATGAAAGGTGATTTTACCACAGCAGCCATAGCTTTTAAAAATGCAATTAAGATTAATCCTGACAATAAAATTTTTAAAAACAATTTAGCTTTGGCTTCAGCAAAATTGGGAAAACATAATTCTCTTCCTGTAGCAATTGACCAACCTAAAAAAGAAAACATACCGTCTATTACCACTAATCAACCAATTACCCAGGAAACTATAAGTAAACCCATTGATAAAGCCTTAAACCCACGTTTAAAAATAAATTCTGATGAAGAAAGTGCCCCGATTCATTCTTCTAAGACTGAAGACCTCTATTTTGCAATACAACTTGGTGTTTATTATAATATTAATGATGCGATACAAACATTAAAAACAGCCAGAAAAAAGAAATATGATTGTCCTTATATTACAAAAGTTGAAAGAGCAAAACCATATTATCGAGTCCGATTTGGAAAGTATAAAACACGGTCTGAGACTGAAGCTTTTGCATCACATATTTTTGATAAAAACGGCAAACCAGCCTTGACGATTAGCGAAAGCTATCCTATGAAAGTTTTTCACGCAAAAAAGATTTATAAATACAACGATATAGATATACAACAAACTGTTTTAAACGAAACTTTAAATATTGAAGTGATCAATGGAAATGGAATTTATCATATAGCCGAAAGGTTAGGTAGTCTTCTTAAAAAAAAGGGGTTTAATGTAATTCGACCTTTAAATGCAAATCATTTTCAGTATCAAGTCAGCACAATTTTTTATGCACCGGGAAATTATAAAAAAGCAGTCAGACTTTCAAAAGAGATTCCAGGGTTTCAAATCGCTGGTAACTTTATAAAATCAACAAAATTAAAAACTGATTTTCAAATATTATTAGGAAAAGACATTGCTCCCTTTGATGATGAACTCAACAAAAGGCTTTCAAAAAAAACTAAAAACACTTTTTGATATATTTGAATTTATAGACTTTTTTCAAATCAAAAAGCACATTGTAACCATGAGGCATGTTTTGAATTTATACTGGCAGTACTTCCGGTGATAAAAAAGCGACACCAAAAACTAAAAAAGAGCTTTCAGGAAACCTGAAAACCCTCTGTGTTAATTGGTCGGGACGGCAAGATTTGAACTTGCGACCACTTGTCCCCCAGACAAGTGCGCTACCAGACTGCGCTACGCCCCGAGCGTTTTTAACAATCAAGGCGACTTTTATCACCCTTTCAAAAATGTGTCAAGAATTAATGCCTTTGTACCACTATGATTTGCAGGATTGCAAGTCTCCAAGTTCAAGCATAGCACTATAATCAGTCGCATCACATTGAACAGGAGTAATGGAAATATAGTTATCCGATATAGCAAAGATATCTGTATCCGGATCACTACGACTTGAATCCACTTTACCATACCAAAAATATGCATTGTTTTTTGGATCTGTCCGATGCTCAAATGCTTTGGACACATTATTTGAAGCCTGACGAGTAATCTTGATCCCTTTTGTCTCCTTTATCCATATATCCGGTGCATTAACATTCAAAAAAGAACCGGATGGAAGACCATTTTTGATAACTTTATCTGTCAAATGACTTACAAATTGGGCCATCCCATAAAAGTCCATGGTATCACCCTGTTGGATAGAAACAGCCATGCTTAAAATATTGTTTAATGCCCCTTCTCTTGCAGCACCAACCGTGCCTGAATAATTTAAATTAATTCCAGTATTGGCACCAGAGTTTATCCCTGAAACAACGATATCTGGAGGAGAATCATAAAATTTATACAAACCAAGTTTAACACAATCAACTGGTGTCCCACTAACGGCATAGCCTGTGCCATTACCATTTAAATTTACAGACCGTATTCTCAACGGCTCATTCAACGTAATTCCATGTCCTATTGCACTTCGCTCACCGTCCGGGGCTATCAATAAGACCTCATGGTTAAGACAAAGAACATCATATAGAGCCTGGATGCCTATCGAACTATATCCATCATCGTTGGTCAAAAGTATTTTCATTTATCCCTTTATCTTTATGAAGGAATATAATCGTTTATTTTTTTTAATCCAAGATCTTTTAGCCGTTGTCGTATTAAATATAAAGCAAAAAAACCAAAACTGAGGAAAATAATCTTTATAAACCCAGGAGTGGCTTGAAAAGAAATACTTACATGTTGGAGTTTAAAAATAATAGGATATTCAAGCATGGCACCGATTCCCTGATATTTAAAGGCCTCCATTGCTTGTGAAATACCTGTTATACCGAAAAGAATTGACCCTGTTAAAAATATATATTTCATAATATGTTACCGTATAATTTGCTGTAATTAAATAAAATTTTATCTATTTTCTTCTATCAATAAAGTCTGCTTATTTATTAATAATAATAGTGCTTCTATGTCAGATGAAATAGCAAATTGTATACCATTGTTATTAATAATACCGACAAATAGAATAAAGAACTGAATTCATAGGTATTATTTTGATAAAATGAAAAATTTCGAAAAACGTTTCAACAATATTTAAGAAATAAAAGTAATAATTATATGAAAACTTTTTCCCAATTTATGGTTTTATTTACAGATTAGTTGATGTGATTCCTTCTGATATTGCAAATTTTGTTAATTCAGCAATGGTGTGAATATTCAACTTAGTTTTCAAATTAGTTCTGTGAATATCAACCGTTTTTACGCTTATGAAAAGTTTTTGAGCGATGGCTTTACTTTTATAACCTTCGGATATTAACTGTAAAACCTCTCTTTCTCTCCTGGATAACAATAAAAAAACAGATACTCTCTGCTCAGTAACAAATTTTTTCCCGTTATTGTCTACCTTGTCAATGACTTCCTGACTATAATAATATTTACCTGCCAATACAGTCTCAATACCATTCAACAATTCTTTAAATGAACTGGATTTCAAAATATAACCCGATGCTCCCGCATTGATCATTCCATTTACATAAATTTTTTCAATATGCATGGAAAGCGCGATTACTTTAGTTTTCGGATTATCAGTTATTATTTGTTTTGTGGCTTCCATACCGTTGAGTCCAGGCATGCTAATATCCATAACGACAATATCCGGTTTATATTTATTCGCAAGTTCAATAGCAGCATAACCAGAATCTGCCTTAATAACGAATTCTACATCATCTTCTAACTCAAGAGAATTACACAATCCATGTTGAAGAATACTATGATCATCAGCAATCAAAATTTTATTTTTTTTCATCTCAATTATATTTATCCGGTGCAATTAGAGCTGTTAAGGTAATTTTAGTTCCAACCGATAGTGACGAATCTACTGTGATTTTTCCGCCCAAATTTTCCATTCGCTCTGACAAACTGCTTAGACCAAATCCGATAACTTCAGAATTTTTCACAGCATTCATATCAAACCCACTTCCCTGATCTTCCACTATTATTTTTATTATATTCTCTTTGTTCCAAATATTTATTTTCCCTTCTTTTACACCAGAATGTTTTAAAATATTTGTAATTAATTCACTCACCGCCCTATATAAAGTAATTTTAATTGCCGGAGTCAGTGGGACTGGATCATCTGTATTATTGGTATATTCAAAATCACTTTGGTGTTGTAAATTAATTTGTTCAATTAGAAAACCCAAGGCGATATCAATATCAAAATCATCAAGTATTGGAGGACTGAGTTGATAAATCAAAGATCGAATCTCTCTGACAGCCTGTTCAAGATATCCTTGGATTTCACTCAAATCTTCACTCTTTAATGCAATACTTTGGTCTTGAAGATTTTTTATTTTAGATATGCTCATTGCAAGCGTCTGTGTGACGCTATCATGCAAATCTGAAGCAATTGATTTTCTTTCTCCTTCTTCAGAATAAATTAAATGATCATTCAGTCGTTTAAGTTGAATCGTTTTTTTTTCTAATATTTTCTCTAATTCATCATTTTTAATTTCAAATTCAATTGTTCGTGATTTAATTCGATCCTCAAGCTCGGTTGTATTATTTTTTTGTGTTGATTTCGTTAATACTCTTATTGCACAAAAAAATGAAAAACCACCTATTAATAAAAATACGCCATTGATAACAAGAAATATATTCGTTTCCGATTTAACGAAATTTGAATGAATAACAAAAAACATCGACACGACAAATAATGATAAAATCAGCCAGGTAAATATAAATAATTTTTTAGACAAAGAGAAACGAATCCCCACCATTTTATACTCCATCAGATGGTAACATCATTAGTGTCAATACTCTCAGCGCGAATAATTTGAGCCCATTTTTTTTTAGAATACGTACTATTAATGAATTTAGTCCAAAAAAGTCAAGGTCCTTTTAAAAAATGAATTTTCATTTAATTGATATATGTGTAATATGCTTTTATATTGTCTGATTAAACAAACATCTAATTTTGCGAACAATCATGAAAAAACCGACGATAATAGGAATTGGCGAAATTTTGTGGGATGAATTCCCGGGGAAAAAAATATTGGGTGGAGCCCCGGCCAATTTTGCCCTCCACGCGAATCAATTAGGAGGACATGGAAAAATTATAAGTTGTATAGGCGACGATGTTTCCGGAGATGAAATTAAAAAAAAATTGACCCAAAACCGTCTATCTTATAAATTAAGTATTGATCCAGCACACCCCACAGGCCATGTTAGTGTTCAGACCGATGATAAGGGATCGCCTCAATATATTATCCATGAAAATGTTTCCTGGGATTATCTCCCCTTTGATTCTGATACCAAAAAACTTGCCCATATTGCTGATGCTATCTGTTTCGGGACTCTTGCCCAACGGAATCCAATCTCAGCTCAATCTATTAAAAAATTCATCAAATCAACTTCTCAAGCGTGTATAAAAATTTATGACATTAACTTGCGTCAACATTATTACTCAAAGAATGTAATTTCAGATCTTATGAAGCTTTCCAATGTATTAAAATTAAATAATGAAGAGCTTGATATAATCACCAAGATGTTTTTTTTACCCAAAAAAGAAACTCACTGTCTTGAAAAATTAAAATCCTTATTCTGTATAGACATAATTATATTAACAAAAGGTAAAGAAGGTAGTCGTATTTTTAAAGACCGTTTAAACGATTCTCAAAGTTGTCCTGAGCCCATCCGGATTGTAGACACAGTCGGTGCTGGAGATTCTTATACGGCAGCCTTTGCAATTGCCCTGATCAAAAAGTGTGACCTTGATCAAATAAACAGAGCTGCCAGTAAAATTGCGGCCTTTGTTTGTTCTCAAAGCGGTGCCACCCCAATTATTCCTCAAGATATTGTTCAATCTTTATTTAAAAAAGACTAAAAAATCAATTAGAAAGCCGGCAGCAAAAATGGATTAAAAGGCTCCGCACCAGCAAGTTGTGGAAAATGCCATGTTTCATTAAAAAAGAAATAGAACAGACCATTAACATGGTATTTTGAGTACAAAAGGCTTCAAGTGATTTCTTCCAGCGGAGCTCCATTTAAAAAAATGGTAAATTTCGTACCTTTATCAGGGGTAGATTCAAAATCAATCATGCCAGCATAGGTATCAATTAAACGATGAATAATTGGTAGGCCAAGTCCTGTTCCTTCAGGTTTAGTAGTAAAGAATGGATCAAATACATGCTCGAGAGCATCTAAAGTGATTCCCCTGCCGGTGTCTTCAATGGTTAAATAGACACGTTTACTTCTAAATAGCTTAAGCCCGATTTTGATTTCTCCATCATTATCAATTGATTGAGCGGCATTTTTAAGTAAGTTCCACAAAATCTGGTTCAAATGAGCTGGATCAATCATTACAAAAACATTAGCATCCAAGCGCATGGAAAGGTGAATTTTTTCATTCCACTGAGGATCATTTAAAAACAATTGAACCGTTTCTTCAATGGCATCTGCAATGTTTACTTTACTTGCATTTTTTGTACTGGGCTTAGAGAACAAATGAATATCATTCACAATGACTTTAAGACGATCCGTTTCCCTTAAAATTATTTGCATCAGTTTATCTTCATAAGAACCTGGTTTTGCTTCCTCTTTAAGCATTTGGATTGAACCGGATAAAGAAGCCAACGGGTTTTTTACTTCGTGAGCAATACCAGAGATGAGTTCATCCATCACTTCCATTCTTTCTACTCGTTTTAAATGTTCCTGGGTTAATTTTAAATCGTGCCTTGCACCTTTAAGCTGCAAGGCTAGAATACCGCTTAGAACAGCCACAGCAAAACATGCCGCAATGACAATAAGAATCCGGTAAATAACATGACTTGAATCAATGGTATCCGTAAAATAGAATTGATCCAAATATTTAGGAATCACATTATAATATTCCAATTCAATCAAAAGGCCATATTGAACAGATGACACCGTGGCAATGATAAGGCTACCCTTTTGCATAAGTAGCATAGAGGTATAAATAATGACCACAAGATACAAAAAAGTAAACATACTGTCATAACTGCCGGTAATCAAAATAATCCCCGTAACAATACAAACATCAATGATGGTCTGGATATAGGCTAAAAGAATCGTCCGTTTAAACCATTTCAGGCAGAAGATATAGATAACTGAAAGGAAAAGAATCCCTGCAGCAATATTGTACAAAGCTAAAAACGGTTGAGAAAAAAAAGATAACTTTTCTCCGGAAGAAAAAACAAGACATGAAATAATAAGAAGAACTGCAAAAACAACCCGGGATACGATTACCCATTTAATTTGAGCCAACAGATCAATCTTTCTTTGCATTTTCAGGTTTGTCTTGAATTTATCCAATAGCGCCTGCCATGCTGAAAATCGGCAAATACATGGAGATGACGAGGCCACCCACCACAACCCCAAGAAAGACTAACATAAATGGCTCAATCATATCGGTCAGATTCTTCACTGCTTGATCGACCTCATCATCATAAAAATCAGCAATTTTTTCCATCATAGTGTCCAAAGCACCAGTGGATTCGCCCACAGCAATCATGGAACATACCATAGAGGGAAACACCCCGCTTTCTAACAATGGATCCGCCATTGATCGTCCTTCTGATATGCCAACTTTAACATCTAAAATTGCGAATTCAACAATTTTGTTCCCAGAAGTTTTTGCAACGATATCAAGCGCTTCTAAAATAGAAACCCCACTTGATATCATTGTGCTGGTAGTTCTGGTAAACTTGGCAACCGCCACTTTTCTAATCAACAGTCCTATGACAGGAAGTCTCAAAAACATATCATCCATCAAGATTCGACCTTTTTCAGATGCATAAAATTTACGGATAAAAAAAGCAAATAGAATAGCCCCTCCAATAATCCATCCAATTTTTTTTATGACAAAAGTACTCAAATTCATAACAAACAACGTTGGCGCAGGAAGGGCAGCGCCGAAATCTGCAAACATATCAGCGAAAACTGGGATAACAAAAACAAGAATAATAGAAACAACAATAATGGCGACAAAAATGGTTATGGCAGGATAGGTCATTGCACCTTTAACCTGACTCTTTAACTTAGCCATCTTTTCCATATATGCCGACAAACGATTCAAAATAACATCCAATATACCACCGGCTTCTCCGGCAGCAATCATATTAATGAATAATTCATTAAAGACTTTGGGAAACTTTTTCAAAGAATCCGCAAATGTTTCGCCGGTTTCAACAGATTCTTTTATTTTTTTTAAATTTTTCTTAAAAGTAGGATTCTCCTGCTGTGCTTGCAAGATATCAAGACATTGAAGCAATGGTAATCCTGCATCAATCATAGTAGAAAATTGTCTGGAAAAAATAATCACATCGCTTTGTTTTACTTTCGGCTGAAGGAATCCAACATTTTCAAAAAGATCTTTGGGCTTTTGTTTAACTTTTACGTTCGTAATTTTACGACGCAAAAGATTTTGTTTAACATGCTCTGGAGCCTTTGCCTCCATTTCACCTTTTACAGTTCGTCCTTTGGGATTTTTCCCTTTCCATAGATAAATAACTGGCATTATCAATCCTTTTGCTAATTTTAAAATCAGGGTTTTTATGTTAAGACTTTAATATATCAAAGCCAGACCATTTGTAAAATCCAAATGAATATACTATATAAATTTTATCTATTGATTACAACAGGAGTTATTTTTTGAGTAAAAAAATTATAACCATCAAGCCTAAAACGATCATTACCAGTCACATTAATGCAGATTTTGATGCGATTGCCTCTATGCTTGCTGCCCAAAAATTATACCCGGAATCGGTTATCATTTTTCCTGGATCTCAAGAAAAAAATTTGAGAGATTTTTTCATCAGTACAACAAGTTACCTGTTTAATATGGCTGACTCTGAAACAATAGATTTTTCACTAACATCTAAATTGGTTTTGGTTGATACACGCCAAAAAAGTCGGTTGCCCCAGGTCTCAAAACTAATTTGCAAAAAAAATTTGCAAATTGATATTTACGACCATCATCCTTCAATGAAAGGTGATATTAAAGGGTCTTTTGAAATCATTCGCTCGACAGGGGCCACCACCTCTATTTTATGCGCACTGCTTCAAGAAAGAAAAATTATCCCAACCGCTGAAGAATCAACCATAATGGCATGTGGAATTTATGAAGATACCGGCTTATTTACCCATTCTTCAACGACACCCCAGGATTTAGAACAAGCGGCTTTCCTTTTATCCTGTGGTGCCAGTTTAAATACCGTCGTTAGCCTTGTAGTCAAAGAGATAAAATCTGAGCAAGTGACATGGC
>JAWSVH010000013.1:0-43348 GCA_033852015.1 Desulfobacula sp. | reverse complement strand
AAGGATAAAATCAAACTCGGCACTTTGGGTGAAACCAAAACCATATCCTATCTTAAATCCAAAGGATTTATTATCCATGAAACCACTTATAGATCCCGGTTTTGTGAAATAGACATTATCGCTGAAGATGAAAACACGCTTTGTTTTATTGAAGTTAAAACACGCCGTAGTTTAAAAAAAGGTTTGCCAAAAGAATCTGTAAATCATACAAAACAAAAAAAGATCATTCAGGGTGCACAGTTCTATCTGAAGGCTAAAAATCAACATAACATCAAGCTTCGATTTGATGTGGTAGAAGTTTACATAGAAAATGATAATGCCCGCATTAATTTGATAAAAAATGCATTTTGGACCAGTTGAACCATTTTGGGATCATCAAACATGGAAAATGAAATTTCATCCGGGACATTGTATGTGGTCGCCACCCCTATAGGAAATTTAGAAGACATTACCTATAGAGCCGTTAGAATATTAAAACACGTCGACCTAATCGCCGCTGAAGACACCCGACATTCAAAAAAACTTTTGTCACATCTCGATATACCGACAAGACTTGTTTCCTGTCATGAACACAATGAGACACAAAAGGCACCACAACTGATCAAACAATTAAAAGAAGGCCAAAATATTGCTTTAATTTCAGATGCCGGCACACCGTGCATTTCTGATCCCGGATATACCCTTGTAAGTGAAGCGGCAAAAGAAAAAATACCTATAATTCCTATCCCGGGATGCTCTGCTGCCATTACAGGATTAAGCGTGTCCGGCCTACCAACAGATGCTTTTTTATTTATTGGATTTTTACCCAAAAAAAAGCAAAAACAACAACAGACCATTCAAGACTTATCAAATCAAAAAGCGACCCTTATTATCTATGAATCTCCCCGGCGAATCATACCGCTTATTGAACAATTAAAGCAGATCCTTGGTGATCGAAACGCCTGCTTAGGAAGAGAAATTACCAAACTCCATGAAGAATTTATTAGAGGGACTTTCTCTGATATCCATAAAATACTTCAAGACAAACCCAGTGTCAAAGGAGAATGCTCCCTTTTTGTTCAAGGCAATATTGAGAAGCAAACCATCAATGATACCCAGCTCAAAGCCATCCTTATTGAACGAATAAAAACTGGCAATATTGGCACATCAAAGTTAGCCAAACAAGTGGCCAGTGAGTTCAACCTATCCAAAAAATCAGTTTATGATATGATTCTGACCTTATCCACCGACACGTTTAAAAACAAATAATCTTTATTACTCCTTTATTAGAATTGTGTTAAAATCTTAGACGCTAGTTGAAAAACAGACTCATACGGTCTAAAAATAAGTCCATTATTAAATAGACTTACACACCCTTCTTATATGCGAATTCCACTACAAAGAGGATTATTATTGGATTGGGCATTTTGCATATTCAAACTTTAAAAGAGAGACCGTTATGATTATTGAACTATGCTATGTGATTGTCGGCATGCTGATCTTATTTGCTATATTTGATCTGGTCGTCGGCGTTACCAATGATGCAGTAAATTTTTTGAATTCCTCTATTGGTTCAAAAGCCGCTCCATTCTATATTATTATGATTATTGCTAGTTTAGGTATACTGGCCGGTGTAACTTTTTCCGGCGGTATGATGGAGGTGGCAAGAAAAGGGATTTTTCACCCCCAGTTTTTTACCATGCCGGAACTTTTAACCATTTTCCTGGCGGTCATGATAACCGATATTTTATTGTTAGATCTGTTCAACACACATGGTCTACCAACCTCCACTACTGTTTCAATCGTCTTTGAACTTTTAGGCGCAGCTGTCGCAATTTCTATAATCAAAATTCTTTCTGCAACCGATTCCACCATGGCGCTATGGGACTATATTAATACGGCCAAGGCTCTGGCCATCGTCAGTGGTATTTTACTATCTATAGTTGTGGCTTTCTTTTCAGGAGCCATAATACAATTTATATCCAGATTGATTTTCACCTTTGATTACCAGGATCGAATCAAAAAATATGGAGCAGTTTGGGGTGGTGTGGCCATGACTGCAATTACCTTTTTTATACTAATAAAAGGGTCAAAAGGTGCCACATTCATGGACAAACAAACTGTTGTCTGGATTATGGAAAACTATCTTTTTATGATGATGGGCATCTTTATAGTTTCTGCCATTATTCTCCAGTTGCTGATTTCTTTGTTTAAGGTCAATATTTTAAAACCCATTGTCTTGATCGGCACCTTTGCACTAGCCATGGCATTTGCAGCCAATGATCTGGTCAATTTCATCGGCGTCCCTCTGGCCGGTTTAAATGCCTTTCAAAATGCGTTGTTATCCAGCGATCCATTAAATATCACCATGACAGCACTAAGCAAAAAGGTTCAGTCCCAGACCGTTATCATGCTGATCGCTGGAACAATCATGGTCATAACCCTATGGTTTTCGAAAAAAGCCAAAACCGTCACAGAAACAGAGATAAGCCTTGGCCAACAAGATGATGGTGCTGAAAAATTTGAATCTATCTGGATTTCCAGAAAAATAGTCAACCTGTTTGACACACTCTTTGGTACGGTTAAAACCCTGGCGCCAGAACCCTTAAGAAGGGCTATTTCCAACAGGCTTTCTCCGGTTATGGATAGCAAAACTGATCAAACTGAAAAACCTTCTTTTGACTTAATTCGGGCATCTGTAAATCTTATGGTTGCCAGTGCTGTTGTCTCTTTTGCCACTTCATATAAACTGCCTTTATCCACCACCTATGTTACTTTTATGGTGGCCATGGGGAGCAGTTTTTCTGATCAGGCCTGGGGCAGGGAAAGTGCAGTTTATCGAGTCACCGGGGTATTAACTGTTATCGGCGGATGGTTTATGACTGCGCTCATCGCTTTTGTGGTCGCCTTCATTTTTGCAAATATCTTATTTTACTTTAAACTACCCGGTATAATTCTTCTGGCGGTTTTTGCAGGTTTCATGATCTGGAAAAACCATAAAAAGCACAAGGGTCAACAAAAAGACAAAGAAGAAATCCTCATATATAATCTGCATAATGTAGAGGATTTTCAAGAGTCTGTGTCCGAGACCTTTGACCATCTAGCATATCTGTTAAAGGATATCAGAGAATCGTTTAATATTGCCTTTGATGCACTGTTTGACGAAAACATAGATATCCTGCGAACCCAAAGAATGCACACCAATCACATTCAGAAAAGTACCAATATCATCATTGCCAATGTCTTCAAAGTTCTCAGGCTTTTATCCAAAGAAGATGAAGAAGTTTCTTATAACTACTACCAAATTATTCGACGGCTTCAAAAACTGTCCGATGGATACCGAGATACCATTATCCGTTCAAGCATGCATGTTAGCAACCGCCATTCTGGACTTTTAAAGTCTCAGATTACTGAACTAAAAGCGATCAAAAAAACATTTTTGAATATTATTCTAATTGTTGAAACCGCTTTTAGAGACAAACAAATTGTAGATTGTCAAGATGCTGTTGAACAATTTCATTATTTGCGAGAACTTGTCGATGACTTTAATGAAAATCAGATTGAAAGAATTCGAGATGATTCTTCAAAAACGCGCTTAAGTATTCTGTTTTATGCCATTAGCGGCAATTGTGTAATGATGGCCAAACAAAACGTCAAGCTCCTGGACATTTTCAATGAATCCTTTAAGTTGAATCAGAAATGTTCATAAATACATAATAAAAAAAAGGGTGGTGCCTGTTCACAGGCACCACCCTTTTATATTCAATCAAAATATAACTGTCTTTAAAAGATCAATTACATTTTGCTTCCTTCTGCATGACTCTGCAATTTAACTTCAACTTTATCAGTCAAAGATGCATAGTATTTTCTAAGGATAACCAAAACTTCTTCACGACCAAAGTGATCAACAACTTCTTCGTTGTTGGACAATGCGTGACGCAGTTTGGTACCGGAAAGGATAACTCTATCATCTTTTCCATGTGGGCAGGTTCTCATGGAAGCCATGCCATCACATTTTTTACAGTAGAACGTCCAGTCAATTTTCAACGCTTCGCAAAGTAGCGCCTTTCCTTCTTCTGCTGGTTGAGGAATAATATCAAAAATTTCCTGTGCTTCGAACAATGTATAGAAATCACCAACGCCAGCATGGTCACGACCAATGATCATTCTGTTAACGCCATAGTTCTGACGGAAAGTAGCATGAAGAAGGCCTTCGCGAGGTCCGGCATATCTCATGTCAAGGGGATATCCGCCATTAACAACATGCTCAGGAACAAAATAATCTTTAATCAATCTGTCAATACATTCGATACGAACGTCTGCAGGGATATCACCCGCTTTCAGGTTACCGATCAAAGAATGAATCAGAACACCGTCACATACGTCAAGAGCGATTTTGCAAAGGTGCTCATGAGATCTATGCATTGGGTTTCTAAGCTGCATGGAAGCAACGTTTGCCCAGCCTTTTTCATCAAAGATAGTACGGGTTTCAGTGGGTGTAAGATAAACACCTTTGAATTTTTCAGGAAATTCTCCCTCGGAAAGAACTTTAACAGGACCTGAAAAACAGAATTCTTTTCTTGCCATAACAGCCTGAACACCAGGATGATCTTCCATGGCAATTTTCCAGAAAGAATCATCAGCAGATTCTTCGCCTTGACCCTTATAGACTTTTTCACATTCCCATTTTTTATCATCTTCGGTCATTTCAAATTTGTCTTCGATTTTCATGGTGGCATAAATTTCACCACTTCTTTCGAGAGCAATTTCATCACCAACATTGATCTCAGCAGCATCTTCTTTAGCTGCATCAAGCATTACAGGTACTGGCCAGAATGTACCGTCAGCAAGAAGGAAGTCCGCACAAACGCCTTTCCAGTCAGCTTTGGTCATAAAACCATTAAGAGGGCTGAAGCCACCGATACCAAGCATAATAAGATCGCCTTTAACCTGGGAAGAGATCTCAATTTTTTTGAGACCGGCTGCTTTTTTAACTTCTGCTTCAAGTGCTGCGCCTTCAAGCTTACAAATTACAAGTCCTTTTCCACCATGAGGTGCTACTAATTTAGACATATACTTCATTCTCCTTGTTTATGTTTCTCATTTGATAAATATTTTTCCAAACATTTATCCGTAAATTTTAAACCAAAAAATCTTTTAAGATTTAATGGTGATTGACATTTTTGTCAAGAATTTTATTAATTTATCTGTAAAATCCTGGCAATCTCATCCATTGAATCCACATTAAAATCTGCTTTAAGATCAGAATTTTTAAATGCGACAAAGCCAACCGATGCATTTTTTGCCGCTTGACAATCAAAATCTGAATCTCCCACAAATAAAATTTGTGCGGGTTCAAGATTTAATTTATCCATTATCAATATCAACTGATCAGGGGCTGGTTTTGGTTTTTTTACATGCGCTGCGGTAACCACAATCTCAAAAAAAGCTTCCAGATCAAAATCAACCAAAACCTTTTCCATGGTATTTGTTCTATTTGTGCCAATCCCCCGGATAAATCCATTCTCCTTTAATCCGACAAGCAGTTCTTTTAAACCTTTTTCCATCATCATATACTTAATGAACTTATGATAACCGATATTCTTAAGGCTCTCGAACACATCAAGCACGTCATCTTTTTCCGGGAACAAATATTCAATTGCACCCTTGACGGTCATCATATGAACATTGACAAATTGTTCCTGGTTCAAGGCAGGTTTTCCAAACAGTGCCAATACTTCATCATAATATCGTCTATTTGCCAATGCGGTATCAAACATTACACCGTCACAATCAAAAATGACCGCTTTTATCTTTGAAATATCCATCATTTATTTTTTATTAAACCCATTCTTGTCTTGAGATTTTGTGTTTTTCCCATCATAAAACGAAGCAGTTACCCGCACAATTATCTCTGGTTTATATTTACTATCCGTCTTAATTTTTAGGACATCATACGAACTTCCATTAACATCGGATGTCCTTTTAATATTTAATTGCCAGGTCAAACTATCTGCACCGGACTTAACCATGTCCACCTGAAACTGGCTGTTCTCTCTTTGTTTCACGCTAACAAGTGAAAACGGGTATTTCGCTTTCGGGGTAATATTAACAATCGCAGACAGTATCTGACCCGGTTTTCCTTTAAGATAAACCGAGGCAGGTGTTACATCCACTATTTTTTCAACCGGACCTGTTACCACTACATTAAATTTCTTTTTGTTCGGGTCATCAGTCTTCACAACGATCACCTTTTTCATGACCTTCCCGCCATAACCGTTGGTTTTGAAACTCAGTTTTATTTTACCTTCCCCGCCCGGGGGAATTTGTCTATCGAATATTTTTTTATCGCACCCTCATGGCGGCACAACATTGGTAATTGTTAAAAGAGTGTCTCCTGCGTTTTTAAGTATAAACTCATGATAGACAGATTCTCCTTCAGGAACCGATTCAAATGTAAAAACCGACTGATCGATAACAACATTTGGTTTCGCCATTGCCAGGCATGGCAAAAAAAACATAACTGCACAAATAACAATGATCATTGCTATTTTTTTCATAATAAGTCTCTTTTTTAAAAAGTATTAAAACCTTGCCCACAAAACATAGTAAATGTAGACAAATTTAACGTCCATATTCCATCAATCTTTGTTAAATAATCCTTTTATACCGTCGGTTGCCGATTTTACATCCACACCGTCAGTTGCTGAATCAACAGCCTTTTGAGCCGCGTCTGTTCCGGTTTTTAACCCAGAAGCTCCAAAGTCTTTTAAACCACCCAACTGTTTTAAGCCATCATTTAATACCGCTGTTACAGAGTCCGCGCTAATACTCTTATAAAGAGAAGCAAATATTTGTTCAAATGCTTCAGCAGGGGTTGCACCTTGTTTTTCTTTTCCGATATCTTTCAAGTGGATATCTGGCAAGGGAGCTGTAATTTCTTTTCCTGCAAGCGCAGCCATCGTGAGGTTAACTTTACCGTCTTTAATGATAACTTCGTTAATAACAATCTTTTTACCCTGTTTACTATCCGCTGCTTCAGATTTTGGAGCTGCCTTCTTCTCTGCCTTTGCACTGCCCTGAACATTTTTCAATAATGTTTGAAAATTATCAGACCCGGCTATTTTTTCATAGGTAATCTGGGGTGCAATAATTTCAATTTTATTTATCACAATAGGATTCTGAGTAATCGATTTTTCATCAATATCCACATAGATCGATCCTACACTCATCGCCTGGGCTGACTTAAAACCTTTGGGATTGCCCAATAAAAAATTCTTAATTTTCGCTTCACCACTAAAAATTGACAAGCTGACATCACTCACCTTGACATCTGTTTTAGTAATTTTCGGACCAACAGTGTTAACCGTCTTTTTCACAATGGGTCCCAGATTGGAAAGCGTTAAAATAACAAAAGCCACCACCACGACAACAACAACGACACCTGCAATTAATAATTTTTTCATGATTAATTCCCTATAATAATATTCGGTTAAAATATCGATTAAATCATAATTAACTCAATTGATAAAATAAGCTTAAATTATAAATCAAACAACTGCTTATTTATCGTAAGACAGATATCTTGCGTGTGTTCTACCTGTTTTTTGTCGATACTCAAAACTTTAACAGCACCCATCAAAGCATTTGATAAAATAATATTGGGGTAAGAATAAAATTCATCTTTGGGTATCCTTTTTTTCCGGATATCATAGCCTTTATCAGCCAATATCGTCAACACTGACTTTTGCGTCACGCCAGGCAGCACATGGGATGACTGCGGAACCCAAACCGTATTGCCGTCTATGGAAAGAATACTTGCCGTATTGGTTTCAGAGATACTCTGATCCGCGTTTAAAATCACCGCTTCATCTGCTCCATTGACTTTTGCATATCGCATCGCCTGTTCATAATACAGATAGTTCAGTGTTTTATAATCTGCCAAAGGTGTTTGCCGCAATTTCGGATATGTCATAAGATCCAGCCCATTTTTATCCAATAGTTCAAGTCGATGGGTATATGGTCGGGCAAAGGCCGCTAAAAAATACTTTTTTCCACTATTCAGTTCATCTTTTGATACTATAATCTTAATGGCTAAAATCGGTGCTTCAAAATTATTTTCCCGTACCAGCAATTGAATTACCACATCCCAGGAAATATCCGGAGGACGATCTTCAAATAAACTTTGCCAAGCCAAATTCATTCTGGCCACATGATTTTCAAGACGGAAAACCTGGCCTTTTTCAACACGGATGGTTTCGAATATACCGGCCCCATATTGGAATCCTGTACTATTCGCAGAAACCATTGCCAAGTCTTGATCGATGAGCTTACCATCCACCCAGGCCTTTATTTTTGGCGATGATGTTTTAATCTGTTTGCCTGACAAAGTTTCCAGCAGTGTTTTACCTTTGTCCAATGTTTCCTGATACTCTTTTTCAGGGTCGGAATCATATACAATACCGCCGCCCACAGAAAAAAAGATCCGTTGATCACTTATGGTCGCTGTTCGAATGGCAATGGACAGATCCATGGTATCATGAAAACTGATATATCCAATGGAACCGGTATACACATGACGTTTAATCGGTTCAAGCTCATCAATTATTTCCATGGAACGAATCTTGGGACAACCGGTAATGGAACCTCCAGGAAAGGTGGCTTTTAATAAATCCACAGAACTCTTATTCTCTTTGAGTTCTCCTTGTACCACAGAGACTAAATGAAACACATTCTCATAAGATTCAACACACTTATGTTCACTGACAATGACGGAGCCATGTTTAGTTACCCGTGATAGATCATTGCGCATCAAGTCGACAATCATGGTCAATTCAGCATCATCTTTAGCACTTTGAGATAGGATACGACCATTTTCTTCATCCTGAACCTGGGTGGAACCCCGTGCAATGGTACCTTTAATGGGACGGGTTTGAATATATTTGCCTTCCCGTTTAATAAAGCGTTCTGGTGATGTCGACACGATGGTATGATCCCCGGCATGGATATAACTAAAAAATGCCGCAGGATTGCGATCAAATAAGTCTAAAAATAAAGCATATGTATCTCCAGAGAAACCCGCCTCAAATCGTTGGGAAAGATTGGCCTGATAAATATCACCCACCCTTAAATATTCAATAACTTTTTCAACAGATTCAATATATTCAGACTTTGTAAAACTGGAATTAAACCCTTTATGATCCAGGGAAAATGATTGTCTTTCAACCGAATTACTAATTTTTTCAAAGAAAAAATCACGCGTTTTCTGAATGGTCAATTGAGTATTATCCATATCCGATGAATGATCAAACAATTTATGATCAAACAATTTATGATCAAACAATTTATGATCAGACAATTCATGATCAAACAAGGGAATACACAATTGTGTTTCGTTCGTCAGTTTATCCTGAACCAAAATAATAGTCGGGGCATATAAACATAAATCCGGCAGATGGGTATCCATACAGGTCACCGGAAGTGTTTCAATCTGGTCTTTTAAATCATAGGAAAAATATCCGAACAGCCCCGCATGAACAGGAAGATAAAAATCATTATTATCTAAAGAGAACTTGTCGAGTAAGGTGGCGACAGCTAAAAATGGGTCACACGTTATCTCAAACTTCTGTTCCTGATAACGAATAGAGACATTTTCCTGGTAACTTTTCACCTCAAGCCAGGGTGCTGCTGCAAGAATATGGTATCGAGAACAATCAAGACCTGATCCGGATAATAAGAGTACGGACCCTTCATCATCCGCAAAACTGGCCGCAATCTGCTCAAATGACTGATCAAGCCGAATGGTTTCCTGATGAACCCCTTTTAAATCAGGCAGATGATTTAAAACCTCATTCATCGCAAAAAGGGATTAACAGCCTTTTCATTGCCAATAGTAGTTTCCGGGCCATGCCCGGTGTAGACCCGTGTGTTTTCATCCAAAGGCAACAGTTTTTGTTTAATACTTGAGATCAAAGAATCATAATCTCCACCGGGTAAATCTGTCCTGCCGATGGAACCTGCAAACAAAGTATCTCCTGCAAAAAGATGCCCCTTAGTAGACAAACAGATACCCCCTTTTGAATGACCAGGAGTATGAATCACGGTCATGGTAATTTCACCAAAACGAATTTCATCTCCATCATTTAAAAGGATGTCTGCCGGAGGTGAATTTTCAGCTGAGAGCCCAAACATCATCGCATTGCTTGACAGTTCACTTAGCATGGGTTCATCATCTGTATGAATCGCGATCTGCGCACCAGTGGCTTCTTTCATTTTTTTATTGGCACCCACATGATCAAAGTGACCATGGGTATTTACTAAATATTTTACCTTAAGCTCTGCTTTGGCCAAGGCCATAAGGATCTGATCTGCGTCATCTCCCGGATCAATGACAATGGCTTCTTTTGTTACTTCACATCCTACAATAAAACAATTGGCCATAATCGGACCAACTTCAAGTTTTTTTATAATCAAAACAACCTCCTGGGTATTGGCTATTTATAACCTTTTATAGGGATTTAATACGATCCAGCACGCCGTTAATAAAAGCGCCCGAATCCCTTGTTCCATATTTTTTACCGATTTCAACCGCTTCATTAATGGTGACGCTTGAGGGAATATCTTCACGCTTTAAAAATTCAAATATGGCAATCCGCATGATGTTTCGATCCACCACGGGCATCCTTGAAAGCTTCCAATTTTTTGAACATTTAATCAACAAGTCATCTATCTGGGACTGATGTTCCATCACCCCATTGACCAAGTCTAAAAAGAACGGTTTGATTTCCGGTGTAAGTTTTTCTTCATTGTTAATGCAAAAACCCTCAAGACTCTTTTCTGGATCAGACGAATCCATATCAAAGAAAAAAAGGGCCTGGAGCGCTAGCTCCCGTGCCTGACGGCGATCCCCCATAGTTTTTACCTGGCCTTTTTAAGACTATCGGAAAGATTGGCCATTTCTATGGCACCCATGGCAACATCAAATCCTTTATTTCCGGCTTTTGTTCCTGATCTTTCAATGGCCTGTTCAATGGTTTCTGTGGTTAAGATACCAAACATTACGGGAATATCAGCTTCCAGGCTGACAGATGCAATGCCCTTGGATACTTCGGCACAAACATAATCATAGTGGGTGGTGGCACCGCGAATAACTGCACCAATACAGATAATGGCATCATAATCGCCCATCTTAACCATCTTCTGGGCTGCCAAAGGAATCTCAAAGGCACCGGGCACTTTTAAAATTGTGATATCCTTGTCTTTGGCACCACTTCTGATCAATGCATCCAGAGCTCCGTCCACTAATTTTGCTGTAATAAAATCATTAAAACGGGCGACAATAATTCCAAATTTTTTACCTTCAGCCTGTAAACCTGCTTCTATAATTCTTGGCATTTTCTTTTCCTTATCATATCAAGACAATTAATTTTCCATATCACATCTGGAGCAAATGCCCCATTTTGGCCTGTTTGCATTTAAGGTATCCCTTATTATGGCAATTGGCTTCAACTTCAATGGGAACCTGTTCAACGACGCTCAATCCATACCCTTCAAGCCCAACCATCTTTTTAGGATTATTCGTTAAAAGCCGCATTTTCTTTACACCCAGATCCACCAGCATCTGTGCGCCGACACCATAATCGCGCATATCTGCTTCAAATCCCAATTTTTCGTTGGCTTCCACTGTATCCATTCCCTGCCGCTGGTACTCATATGCTTTCAATTTGTTAACAAGGCCGATCCCCCGACCTTCCTGACGAAGATATAAAATCACCCCGCACCCTTCATCATCAAGCATGGCCATTGCTCTATGGAGCTGATCCTGGCAGTCACACCTTAAAGAAGAAAAAATATCCCCGGTCATACACTCGGAATGCACCCTTACCAGGATTTCTTTTTGAGGATCAATTTCTCCTTTGACCAAAGCAATATGGGTTAAATTATCCATATCATTTTCATAGGCAACAATCTGAAACTCTCCTCCCACTCGAGTGGGAATCATCGTTTGTGCAGCTCTGCGAACAAAACTTTCTGTTCTAAGTCGATATTTAACCAGATCTGCCACTGTACAAATACCGATTTTATGTTTTTTAGCAAATTTTTCAAGAGAAGGCATTCTGGCCATTGTGCCATCCTCATCCATAATTTCACAAATAACTCCGGCAGGTTTAAGTCCTGCCAACCGTGACAGATCAACCGACCCTTCAGTCTGGCCGATTCGGACCATAACGCCACCATCTCTTGCCCGTAGAGGAAAAATATGTCCTGGCCTTGCAATATCGTTTGGAGTGGTGTCATCTGCAACCGCTGTCAAAATAGTCGTGGATCTGTCAGCGGCTGAAATTCCTGTTGTCACCCCTTTTTTAGCTTCTATGGAAACCGTAAAGCCTGTACCATACTGAGACGTATTATCATCCACCATCATGGGCAGGTCCAACCGGTCTGCAATGGTTGAATCTAAAGAAAGACAAATCAATCCCCGGCCATGAGTGGCCATAAAATTGATAGCTTCCGGCGTTATCGCCTCTGCTGCCATGGTCAGATCACCCTCATTTTCTCTATCTTCATCATCTACAAGAATGACCATCTTTCCATTCTTAATATCTTCAATAGCCTGTTCAATTGTTAAATGCGGCATATTTTATATCCTTTGATTTATAAAAATCCATTTTTTGCAAGAAGTTCCATGGTAATGTCATTTTTCTTTTGCCCAAATGCATCGTTTTTAGAAGAATTTCCCATTAAAATCTTTTTTACATATTTACCAATCATATCGGTTTCCAAATTAACCTGATCCCCCACCCGTTTTAATCCAATGGTCGTAATGTCTGCAGTATGAGGGATAATGCTGACTTCAAAATCTGATTTGGAACAACGGTTAATGGTTAAAGAAATGCCCTCAATGGCAACAGAACCTTTCTCAATCATGTCACCAGCCAATTTTTCACTCACATCTATTTTAATAATGACGGCATTACTCTTTTTTACGATCGAAGAAACGATGCCCGTCCCGTCTATATGACCCGAGACCAAATGCCCGTCAATCCGATCAGATAATTTCAAGGCCCGTTCAATGTTGACTCTGGCACCCGATGTTAAATGCTTGAATGTCGTTCGTTCAACTGTCTCCGGAGCCATATCCACAGAAAATGAGTGCGTATCAAGATGCACCGCTGTCAAACAAGCTCCATTTACGGCAATGGAATCCCCAACTTTACTCTGGGATAAATCCAGGTCGCATGCGATGTTCAGAATCTTTCCCTGCCCATTGGATTCAATCCGTTTTATCGTTCCAAAGCTCTCTATTATTCCGGTAAACACAACATCTATTCCTAAGTCTTTATTTCAAATATCCCTGCACCAAAATATCTGTGCCGAATTGTTTTACCCCAACACCCTTAAGCGCAAAAGCATCCTTTATTAACAAGGGGCCCTCACCTTGGAACAGCGGAAAACCATCCGAACCACCTAAAAATTTGGGAGCAATAAAAAACATCATCTTGTTCACAATCCCAGCTTTTAGTGCCGATCCGGCCACCACACTACCACCTTCTATTAATATACTTAAAATCGACATCTGACCTAACTTAATCATCAGATCATTTAAATCAAGTCTTTGTTCTTTGAGCAAAACCTCTAAAATCTGCACCTGTTTATTCTCAAATACCGTTTTCTTTTCTTCTGACACACCCGGACCTGTTACAATAATGGTTTTGGCATCAGAATTCTGGGTCAATACCTTGGCATCTTTTTTTATCGTCAAATGAGTATCCAGAATGATTCTGACAGGATCTTTTGTTTTCATTCCGTCTATTCTTGAGGTCAAAGAAGGATCATCCGCATGAAGTGTACCCGATCCCACCAAAATGGCATCGGTCTCATGACGAATCTTATGACCATACTTGCGGGATTTTGCATTCGTAATCCACTTTGAATCCCCTGTAGATGTTGCGATTCTACCATCTAAGGTAGATGCACATTTTAAAATGACAAAAGGGGTTTTGTCATTTTGAATAAACCAGATAAATTCTTCGATTAACGTCTGACATTCTTGTTCAAGAATACCAGATAACACCTGGATTCCGTTGTTCTGTAAATACGTCATACCCCCACCGCTGACAAATGGATTGGGATCTTTACAACCCATAACGACCTTTTTTATTCCGGCCTTTAGGATTTTATGTGTGCAGGGCGGAGTTTTTCCAAAATGATTACACGGCTCCAACGTCACATAAATCGTAGCATCATGAGCATTAACACCGGCATCGTTGATCGCTTCAACTTCAGCATGCGGTAGCCCTACAGCCCTGTGAAATCCTTTTCCAACGACAACATCATCTTTAACAACCACCGCGCCGACACATGGATTTGGGGAGGTAAATCCTTTGGCTTGTCTTGCAAGAGAGACTGCAAGCTGCATGTATTCATGATCGGTCATCGGCCTTGTCCGTCTTCGTCTCAAATTCAATGGGCAAACATTCGCTGGGAATCAAACCTTTAAGTTCCTGTATAAAATCCGCCACATCTTTAAATTCCCTGTAAACAGAAGCAAACCGGACATAAGCCACATCATCAATTCGCTTGAGTGCTTCAATAATTTTTTCCCCCACAATCGTAGAAGGAAGTTCAAGTTCTCCAACATCTCGCAGGTCTCGTTCAATATTATCCACAGTCTCTTCTATCAAATTGGTACTAATGGCTCTTTTCTCGCATGCTTTTTTAATACCGGTGAGGACCTTTTCGCGATTAAACTCTTCTCTTCGACCATCTTTTTTAACAATCACAATAGGGATTTGTTCAACCCGTTCATATGTCGTAAACCGTTGAATACAGTCCAGACATTCACGACGTCTCCGGACTTCAAATTCGATTTTGCCCGGACGCGAATCAACCACTTTTGTGTTTTGTTTTCCGCAAAATGGGCATCTCATGTAAAGCCTCTTATTATTTAAAGATCAAGCCGAACAAGTTCAACCTTAGCACTGTCGAACATATCCAGAGTTAACGGATCATCATATCCATCTTTATAGTAAACACTCTTTATTCCCGCATTAATAATCATTTTTGCACAAATGGAACAAGGCTGATTGGTACAATAGAGCGCAGAACCTTGGACCGCAACTCCATGATAAGCAGCCTGAATGATAGCATTTTGTTCTGCATGAACACCTCGACATAATTCATGTTTTTCGCCAGATGGAACATTAAGCTTTTCTCTTAAGCACCCGGTCTCAATACAATGGGGCACCTTTGCCGGGGCACCATTATATCCAGAACATAAAATTCGTTTTTCTTTGACCAGTACCGCCCCCACCTTTCTTCGGGTGCATGTCGAACGACTGGCTACCAGATCACATATTCCCATAAAATATTCATGCCATGTGGGTCGATCAGATTCAAGCTGACTCATTCTTTTCATTTCCCGGTATATAGAGGGTATTGCAGGCACAACTCTTTTACGTGTTGAGCAACCGCTTCAATATTAGATTCATAATCCAGGACATCACAAATAAATGTAGCAATTTTCTGGCTGGCAGCCTCATCCATCCCTCTAGATGTTACCAAAGGAAGACCAATACGAATACCACTGGTAACAAAAGGGGATCTTTTCTCATTGGGAACGGTATTTTTATTGACTGTAATCCCCGCTCTGCCAAGTCTTTGTTCAGCATCCTTGCCAGAAATATCTTTTTGACTAAAATCTACCAGCACCATATGATTATCAGTACCGTTGGACACAAGTTTATATCCTCTTTGCATCATCTGCTGGGCAAAAACCGCTGTATTTTTAACCACTTGTTTCTGGTAACTGACAAAGGAATCGCTCGACGCCTCTTTAAAAGCAATCGCTTTTGCTGCAATAGTATGCATCAAAGGCCCCCCTTGAATACCTGGAAATATTTGACTGCCAATGGCTTTCGCATATTTATCAGAAGAAAGAATCAAACCACCGCGCGGTCCTCTTAGGGTTTTATGGGTGGTTGAAGTAATGACATCTGCAAACCCAACCGGACTTGGATGAAGACCCGCGGCAACCAACCCCGCAATATGGGCCATATCCACCATAAATAAAGCACCCACAGATTTTGCAATCTCGGAGAACCCTTTAAAATCAATAATTCTAGGGTAAGCACTGGCTCCAGCCACGATCAATTTCGGCTGATGTTTTTTAGCAAGCGCTTCAACTTCATTCAGATCAATCATCTCGGTCTGAGGCGAAAGACCGTAATGGGCAAAATCATACAATTTACCGGAAAAACTGGCCGTAGCCCCATGGGTCAGATGCCCACCATGGGATAAATTCATGGCAAGAACCTTATCTCCAGGGTTTAACAAGGCAAAATATACTGCCATATTGGCCTGGGAACCCGAATGAGACTGAACATTTGCATATTCAACATTAAAAAGTTTCTTAGCCCTCTCGATGGCCAGATCTTCGGCCTGATCTACATATTCACAACCGCCATAGTATCTTTTTGCCGGATACCCTTCTGCGTATTTGTTGGTAAGGATAGACCCTTGTGCTTCCATAACTGCAGGACTTGCAATATTTTCCGAAGCAATGAGATTCAGTTCATATTCCTGCCGATCTGTTTCCTGTTCGATAATCTTTGCGATTTCCGGATCCGTACTGCTTATAACACTCATCTTAACACCCTTTTGCTCATCAATTTTGGCTATCGATGCTTTGAATACGTGTCAGATGACGGCCGCCTTCAAATTCAGTCTCCAACCAGGTCTGGACCAGTTCAAATGCCAATATATCCCCGATAATACGACCACCTAAAACCAGAATATTTGAATCATTATGAACCCGGCTCAACTTGGCTGAAAAAACATCTGAACATAATGCAGCCCGAACACCGACAAATCGATTGGCCACCATGGACATTCCAAGCCCAGTTCCACATAGCAGAATCCCCTTAGCATAATCGCCACGAGAGACTGCGCCGGCTACCTTTTTCCCATAATCCACATAATTGACAGATGCCTCACTTGTCGTTCCGACATCTTCGATTTGAAATCCCTTATCTTGAAGGTATACTTTAATCTTTTCTTTTAACTCAACCGCTGCATGGTCACTTCCCATAATAATGGAATTGCCTTGATCCATTTTTTTCCCCGATATTTAAAATTTTGACTTAATAAAATCAATGGCATCCTGAACCGTAATCAGTTTTTCTGCATCATCATCATCAATTTCAATTTCAAAAACCTCTTCCATTGACATGACCAGCTCGACAATTGTCAAAGAATCCGCTCCCAAGTCATCAATTAAAGAGGCCTCTGGGACAACATCTTCGATATCAATATCCTGAATCTTCTCTGCGATTACTTTTTTTACTTTAGTTTCAACAGTCATAGTGGGAAGTGCCTCCTTTAACTATTCTTCATCCTCAATTTCAGCAATTACAGAATGGCTTTTATATGCGCCACACTCTGGACAGGCGGTATGGGGAAGTTTAGGCTCCTGACACTCAGGACACACACCAACTGTTGGTGCACTTATTTTATAATGGGTCCGTCTTTTTCGTCCTCTTGCTTTGGAATTCTTCTGCTTTGGTACTGCCATTGATCTCTCCTAAGTATATTATTTTATTTGCATTTCCAATATTCAATCTCTGTATAATAAACACACATAATTACCGTAATTTGCCAAAAGTGTCAAGAAGTTAAAGCCTGTTGCCCAATTCAAAGTTTTATGATACTTAAGGGCTCGATTTTACACATATTTTTTTTCGGAGAACAGATGAATACAATTGTCACACGATTTCCACCCTCCCCCAGCGGATATCTTCATATCGGTGGGGCAAGAACTGCTCTTTTTAACTGGCTGTATGCCCGAAAGACAAAAGGCAAATTTATTTTAAGAATCGAAGACACCGATGCCGCAAGGTCCACAAAAGAATCTGTAGATGCCATATTGGAATCACTTGAATGGCTGGGAATCGACTGGGACGAAGGCCCATATTTCCAGGCACAGCGGACACCTATTTATACGGAATACATTGAACGATTAATCGAGTCCGACACCGCTTACTATTGCTCGTGCACCCTGGATGAAGTAAATATCATGCGCGAAGAAGCGAAAGCCAAAGGCCAAAAACCAATGTACAATGGCAAGTGCCGAAATCGAAAAATAGAAAAAAGTGACAAGACCGTTGTCCGCCTCAAGACACCGGATACCGGTGTCACTATTGTTGAAGATATTGTAAAAGGAAACATTGCATTTCAAAATACAGAAATGGATGATTTTATTATCCAAAGAAGTGACGGTTCCGCCATGTACAATCTGGCGGTGGTTGTTGATGACCTGACCATGGGCATCAACACAATTCTCAGAGGAGATGACCACCTGATCAACACCCCAAAACAAATGCTAATTTATCAGGCTTTAAATTCTCCTATCCCTGTTTTTGGACATGTTCCCATGGTTCTTGGATCTGACAAATCCCGTTTAAGTAAGCGTCATGGTGCCATGTCTGTTGGAGAGTACAAAAATATGGGATTTTTACCCGATGCCATGATCAACTACCTGGTCCGACTGGGGTGGTCCCACGGTGATCAGGAATTTTTTCAAAGAGACGACCTCATAGATAAGTTTGATTTAGAACATTTGGGACGATCTGCCTCCATGTTTGATAATGATAAACTATTGGCCATCAATGCCAAACATATTCAAAGCAAATCTTCCCAGGACTTGGCCGAGCCTTTGTTATTCCATCTTACAAATTTAGGCATTGAGGCTAAAAACGATGCCTTCACCCATGGGGTAATCGAAACACTTCAACCCAGAAGCAAGACGCTTTTGGACATGGCCCAGGCCGCTCAATTTTACTATAAACATGAAGTTGAATTCGATGAGAAAGCGGTGGCTAAATTCTTAAAGCCGGAAATAATAGACGTATTACAAAAATCTGCCCAGGGCATTAAAACACTCAACACCTATACCCAACAAACGCTTGAAGATCTCTTCAAAGAAATCATGGAAGATACCGGCCTTGGGTTCGGAAAGATTGCCCAGCCCCTCAGGGTTGCGATCACCGGAACCACCGTCAGCCCGGGAATGTTTGAAATGCTTTTGGCTCTGGGTCAAGAAAAGACCATAGAACGGATTGAAGCTGCGATCAAATTAATCCAAGATACTATTTCAAGATAGCTAATTCAAGGTCGTTCATTGTGAAAAACTAATTTGGGGTATTCTTTATGACCGAGCATAAAGAATGCCCGAATATCCTACAAAACTGTCTGACGCTGATTTTTCAAAACTTGTGGCATAATCAAGCTTTAGAGCCTTAGCCGCACCGATTGTTTTACAGGCGGAAACCGTAGCCGCTGCAGCCCCTGGACAACACATACTTTTATTGGCCAGCCCACTTGCAATAATTTGTGTTTCATCCATCTTCACCATTGCATCAATGGCACTCTGATCATTTTGTTTTTCCACCCACTTTACCGCATCTTTGCCAGTTCCTGCTGTTATAAGACCAAAATTTGGACCATAGTGCGTCATATCTGTAGAACCGATAATACGAATATTTCTTCCCATCTCCAGCGCCTTTTTAACCACAACACTCCCAATGGCAATTGCATCATCATTGGGAGCCACAGCACAAACCACAATCTTTGCATCTGGAAAAAAATATTTGATAAACGGATTTTGAAGTTCAAACGTATTTTCATCAGGAAATGTTACCGGTGTTTTTTGCTGAACATCAATACTATCACCAAGCTGACCTGAAAGATCATGGTCCACTTCAATCTCCCCAAAAGGCGTTTCAATACATCCATCACTTAAAACAAAAGGAGCCGACTGCGGATGCATATGCCCGCCAAACAAAACAATGGTATCAATTTTTTCTTCAGGTTTTTTGGGTTCAGGCCTTAAAGAGGCGATCACCCGGCAGGCAATAGAGCCTGAATAATACCATCCGGCATGGGGTACGATCCCCCCTAAAAAATCGCCAGTGGGAAGCCCATCTTTTTCTTTTAAAAATGTGTTGATAAAAGGAATACATTCGTCTGCTGTTGCCGGATACCAGGATCCGGCAAATGCCATTTTTAATCTTTCCATAACCTTTTACCTCCCTGTTTTTTCAAACACCTTGACCTTAATCCATTCAATCCAAGGGTCAAATCCTTCTTGAGTTTTAGCTGAAATTTCAAATACCGGCAAATGAGGATGCACTTTTTTCATATTTTCCACTGCCAAAGAAGCATCAAAGTCAAGATAGGGTAATAGATCAATCTTATTTAAAATAGCCGCATCTGCCACACGGAACATCAGAGGATATTTTAGCGGTTTATCTTCCCCTTCGGTCACGCTCAACACCACCACACGCGTGTCCTCTCCGATATCAAACTCTGCAGGGCAAACCAGATTCCCGATATTTTCCACAATCAACAAATCAAGATCATCACATCCCAGTTGTTTTGCTGACTCAAAAATAAGATTTGCCGACAAATGACAATCCCCACCAAACTGATCCGTATTAATCTGTGTAACCTTAGCTCCTGTAACGTCCAGGCGATCTGCATCGTTAGTGGTACAGATATCACCCACAATCACCCCCACCCGGATACCCGGCATTAATATTGCCAAAGTTTCACACAAGGTTTGGGTCTTTCCCGACCCCGGAGAAGACATCATATTGATCACAAACACATTCTGGTCTTTAAAAAAATTTCTGTTTTTCTGCGCCTCGGTCTCGTTGGCTTCCAATACTCGTTTTTGAATATTAATTTCCATTTTTTTAATCCTGTCTTTATTTTGCTATTCTTATGGCTCTGGCAATTCTAATGGCTTATGATCCTATAAATTCAACGTATATTCAATCTGCCAGTTCAAGAGATGTGATTTCAATCTCCCTTCCGGTCAATATTTTAACATTTGAATCCGTACAATGCGAACAGGTAAAATCAGAACTTGTCACCTCCCATTCCTTCTTGCAGGATGCGCAACAAACTGTCACCGGGACCACTTCGATATCCAGGCGAGCATTTTCCAAAGCAGTATCCTTGGCAATAATTTCAAAACAGAATGTCAAACTATGTTCCACAACAGATGAAAGCTTACCGATCTTTAAATTTAATTGTTTCACCTTCGGATCAATAAGATCTTTTGGAATCGCATCAATAGCAATCTGAGCCAGCTGTTCTGCAATACCCATCTCATGCATAATGTTACCTCATATCAAATATATTTTTAAATAGATAATTTAAGTATTTCTTTTTGAATAAAAGTCTCGTTTAAACTCTAAAAACTGATCTTGATTGATTGCACCCCGCATCTGCTTCATCAAATCAAGATAATAATAAAGATTATGAATCGTATTCAACCGGTATGCCAAAAGCTCTCTGGACTTGTACAAATGACGCAAATACGCCCTGGAATAATTTTGACAGGTATAACAGTTACAATCTGTATCAATCGGCTCTTTGTCAAATCTGAATTTTGCATTTGAAATATTTATTGTGCCGCTGGAG
The DNA here is from genome assembly GCA_033852015.1 of Desulfobacula sp. Taxonomy (GTDB): domain Bacteria; phylum Desulfobacterota; class Desulfobacteria; order Desulfobacterales; family Desulfobacteraceae; genus Desulfobacula. The sequence continues at coordinate 21,883 of JAWSVH010000013.1, read as the reverse complement.
GTAAACAACTGTCCATTCCTGGCATTTCGGGATGGCATGACACAATCGAACATATCACACCCCAATCCTACTAACTCCACCAGATTTTCAGGGGTACCCACGCCCATAATATATTTAGGCTTATCTATGGGAAGCAGTGGCAAAGTATGTGTGGCCATTTCATACATCAACTCTTTGGGTTCACCCACACTCAATCCGCCGATGGCAAACCCGGGAAAATCAATTTGGGTCAACTGTTCTGCGGAAAGCGTGCGAAGATGTTTGTACATCCCCCCTTGAACAATCCCGAATAGATTGTTCTTTGCGCCGTTTTCCTGCCAAAAATCAAAGCCTCTCTTAGCCCACATGGTTGTTTTTTCCAACGCCTGCATCGCCTGCTTTTCACTGGCAGGGTAACCCATGCACCAATCCAATGACATCATAATATCTGAACCCAAAGTCATCTGAATTTCCACCGCTTTTTCAGGTGTAAAAACATGTCTTGAACCGTCAATATGGGATTGAAATGCAACCCCTTCATCACTAAACTTAGCCAGACGAGCCAAAGAAAAAAACTGAAACCCTCCTGAATCTGTGAGCATAGGTTTATTCCAGCGAATAAATTCATGGAGCCCATCCATATGCTCAATCACGTCACAGCCCGGCCTTAAGTATAAATGATACGTATTGCCTAGAATAATCTGGGCACTGCAATGATCAAGATCTTCCACACTAACAGATTTAACCGACCCCACCGTGCCCACAGGCATAAAAATCGGAGTCTGAATTTTGCCATGATCGGTTGTAATCACCCCGGTTCGAGGTCCAGCATTACTCAACCCAGAAAGTATGGAATCTGAATTTTTATCTAAAATTTCTTTGGACTGTTTTAATATTTCAAAATTTAACATTTTATTTATACAATCAGTTTATTTATTCAACCAACCTGCTTACGCAATCAACATGATTACTCAATCAACATGGCATCACCATAGCTAAAAAACCGATAATCCTTTTCAACAGCCGTTTTATAGGCATTTAATATTTTTTCTCTATCATAAAAAGCAGAGACCAACATCAATAAAGTAGATTCTGGCAGATGAAAATTGGTAATCATGGCATCCACGCACTTAAATGTATATCCCGGGTAAATAAATAGATCACACTGACCACTTTGGGGCATCACCTGCCCATTCTCACCAGATACATACTCAAGAGTTCTAACACTTGTTGTTCCGACAGCGACCACCCTGCGGCCCTGCTTTTTAGCTGTATTAATTTTATCTGCTGTCTCTTGGGACAGTGTGAAATATTCAGAATGAATCTGATGATCTCTAATATCATTGACCCGGACCGGGACAAAGGTACCATATCCAACATGCAAGGTCAGTGAAACAATCTGAATCCCCTTATTGATCAAATCATCCATCAAAGCGTTAGTAAAATGGAGCCCTGCCGTTGGTGCTGCAACTGCCCCTTCTTTTGATGCATACACGGTCTGATAGTTCTGGGGATCATTTAAATTCGCACCTGCATTATCCCTTTTAATATATGGAGGCAAAGGTATTTCACCTGAAGTCTTCAAAAAACTTAAAAATTCATCCCCGCTTAAAAACCGAATTTCAGAAACATAACCCTTAACTGCTATCACCTCGGCCTGGGTAGAATTACCCAGTAAAATCCGGGTTCCAGGCTTTGGACTTTTGGATGCTTTGACCAGACAATCACACTGAAAAAAACCGGTCTGCTCTAAATTTTTCAACCCAGTCGTGTAATCTATGATCAATACTTCAACCTTACCGCCAGTTTCTTTTTTACCCATCAATCGTGCCGGTATTACCCGGGTATTATTGACCACTAAAAGATCATCTTTTTTAAGCAAAGATACAATATCACTGAATTGATGATGGCCAAAAGAATCTGATTTTCTATCTATGTGCAGTAGTCGGGACCGGCTTCGGTCTTCACACGGTATCTGGGCTATTTTTTCCTTAGGCAAATCATAGGTATAATCTGATAAGGCAAACATCACGACCCTTTCATTGAAAAATAGACAACTAAAAAACCCATCAACATCAAGACAAACCCAAACCGTCTCAAGTTTTCGTCATCAAGCCCAACAATCACCTGGACCATTTGTTTCATTTTATTTGGAAATGCAAAATACGGCAGGCCTTCAACGATCATCACCATACCAATGACACAGACAAAAAATTTCATAATCGATTTGTTTCCTCTTAATCTTTTTATTCATCACTTTTTTTTAATGCAAAAGCATTGCCTTGGCAGACAAGCACAAGTGCTCTTACTTTTATATTTTTCATCAAGTTTATGCAATAAAAATTATATTGATAAATCAAAACATCAAGGTTATATAAAGGGGTTATGATATTTTTAAAGACAACAATACGCTATAGATGACATATAAAGGATGAAATATATTTATGCAGTTTGAACCGGTAATAGGTCTTGAAGTCCACGCACAACTGAAAACTAAAACTAAGATTTTTTGCCCTTGCTCCACTGAATTTGGCAAATCTCCCAATGCAAACACCTGCCCTGTGTGCACCGGAATGCCAGGAATGCTGCCCGTGTTAAACAAACAGGCCGTCACTTTTGCCATCAAAGCCGCCCTGGCCACCCATTGCAAGATCAACCCGCAAAGCCGGTTTGACCGGAAAAACTATTTTTATCCTGATCTTCCCAAAGGTTACCAGATATCACAATACGCTTTTCCCATTGCTGAGCACGGTTTTTTGGATATAGACACCCAAGAAACAGGCGCTAAAACCATCGGCATTACCCGTATTCATATGGAAGAGGATGCCGGAAAACTCATCCATGACCCGGTTCGGGCCAAAAGCTTTGTTGACTTAAATCGCACCGGTGTGCCCCTTATCGAAATTGTCAGCGAGCCGGATATCCGAACTGCCCAGGAAGCCGGGGCTTATTTAAGGAAATTGCATGCTATCTTAAAATACATCGACGTTTGCGACGGTAACATGGAAGAAGGGTCTTTTCGGTGTGATGCCAATATTTCCATTCGGCCTGTAGGCCAAGAGAAATTTGGGATTCGAGCAGAACTTAAAAATCTGAACTCATTTAAAAATGTCGAAAAATCCATCCTTTATGAGATTCAAAGACAAATCTATATGGTCGAAGAAGGCCGTCAAGTCATCCAGGAAACCCGACTGTGGGACCCATCCAAAAACAAAACCTTTTCCATGCGTGGCAAAGAAGACGCCCATGATTACAGATATTTTCCTGATCCAGATCTTGTCCCCCTTATTGTTGATGAAAAGTGGATCCAATCCGTTCAGCAAACCATGCCCGAACTGCCCGATGAAAAACAGATGAGATTCATCAAAGAATATCAATTGTCTGATACCGATGCCAAAGTTTTAACCTCTTCCATTGAACTGGCCGATTTTTTCGAAGAAACAGCAGCTCCCTTAAAGGATAAAAAACAGGCTGCCAACTGGATCATGACCACGCTTTTGGGTTTGTTAAACACCAAAGATATCAGCATTACCCAATCACCTGTAACTGCCCAGGCTTTTTCAAAACTACTTGAACTGCTTGAGGCCAATAAAATCAATGCCAACGCCGCAAAAATCGTATTTGAACAGATGGTTGAAACCTTAAAAGACCCGGAAACAATCGTAAAAGAAAAGGGGCTTGAACAGGTATCAGATTCTTCTGAGTTAGAAGCCATGGTCACCCAGGTTATAGACGAGAACCCTACTGAGACCCAGGCCTATCAAAATGGCAAGACCAAGCTCTTCAGTTTTTTCATGGGACAAATCATGAAAAAAACCCGGGGTAAAGCTGACCCAAAAGTCGTCACACAATTACTTAAAAGTAAACTTTAATGGAGAACCGTATTTTGAAAAAACAATTTTCCCTAAAACCAATCAGTCTCTTTATATTCATCGTATTGGCCTTGATGGGTAGCTGCTTACAAGGGTTTGCACAAACAACAAAACAAACCATTGCGATCTTACCTTTTGAAATGATTTCTTCAAGCCAACGTCCGCATATCCAAAAAGGGGCACTTCAGATGCTTCACTCCCGGTTGCTGTGGAAGAATCATATCGAAGTTGTGGACAAAAATACTATTCAAACACATCTGAACAATATGGGTCAAATAGACACTGATAATACAATCGAGAGAATAGCCAATCTCACCGGATGTAACTATGTTCTTACCGGTAGTATCACTCATTTTGCCAATGCCTTCAGTATTGATACTAAAATTTATGATATCAAAAACAACAAATATCTCACTTTTTTTGAGCAGTCAAAAATCATCGATGATGTTATACCAAAATTGAATATTATCGCAGCTAAAATTAATAAAACCGTTTTTAAACGAGAAACTGTTATTTATGAAAACCTGGTTAAAAAAGAAAAAGAAAAGGCCATGCAATGGAAACGACAAAACCCTGAAAAATTAATGCCTGTTTTCCCCCAGGGCGAACAACCTGAAAAATCTTCTTTTTGGAAAATATGGGAATATCTATGATTAACAGATAATTTTGCTACTCTTCTCAAACAAAAAAAGCCCTGCATTAAAAAATTCAGGGCTTTTTTATTCCTATAAATTCTACTGATATTATTTGCCACATCATCAACAAACAGTATTAAAACGCAAATGCAATCTTGCGCATAAGCTACAAACAAAGCAACGCTTGCGCCTTTTTATTAGTTACGCAAGTTGTATAAAACGGTTTAGCACATTAAGGTTATTATGACCTGCATAGCCATGATCAGCACTCTCTTTGCTCCAATACACCCCCAAACATCAATACATTATCACCAAAAAGCATTGCAAAAATTAAAATATTTTCATCTTTTATAAAAGTTAAGCAAAAAATTCCATGTGATCTTGTGAATTTATAAGGATGCCAACCCGCTTGGAGAAAAAATTTAAATGCTATAAAGTATAACTTCTACGATAAAAAAAGGCTAAAGACCAAGGGGATTTGTAAACTGGTGGGAAAAGATAGCAGGCGGGTTTATGGATAGAAAAAGTAATGCCTTTTAACAGAGGCTGACCAAATACAACTTCCCTCAAAACATGCGTCCGTCAATGCAATTTACTTGAGAATGCTGCATAAAAAAAAGCCCTGCATTTTTCAATGCAGGGCTTTTCTCGAACTAAATCTAACTAATATTAATTGTCATATCAGACAAGCAAGATTAGAAAGTAAATGCTAGTTTATGCATAAGTTCAACAGCAGCATCAGGATCAATAGAACCATCACCGTATTCTTTTTGTGCAGTTGCAGCAGCAGCAGAGTAAGTTAACAGTGGAGTAATTTTATATTCAACGCCTACATTTACTTCCCATGCAGTTGCGCCATCATATTTGTTAGTAACCATATCTACATTAGAATCTGCATACGCTGCCAATACAGCAATACTTGCTTTTTCATTGATCGCATAAGTTGCATAAAGAGCAAGCAAAGTTACAGCATTAAGATCATTATGGCCCAATTCACCATCACCTTGACCATCTGTATTACTTAAAGCACCATTAGTATAAGTACCATACATCAACACTTCGTCACCGAGAAGCATGCAACGGTTTGCAAGAACACTGTCGCCAGATCCATTTGCATTTGCAAAGTCATCGCCAAAGGTAAAACCTTTATCAACCGTATCATCATAAGAACCATGAGCTATATATCCACCAACTTTAAGGGCATTCAACTGAGCCCATACATTGGCATACGCACCCCAAATTTCATAATCAGCGGTTGCAGCAGCACCTTCATAGTTATAGTCTACATAAACAACTTCTGCTTCAAAACCAATGTTATTAACTGTACCATTAACACCAAGATCAAGTGCAATTACCTGAAGATCATTGGCTTCACTATCAACATATTTGATTAAAGGAAGTACATTAACACCGCCAACTTTTGTAATCAGAGCAGCAACATAAGTATCATTATCTTTATCAACTTCACCACTTTCATTAGTTACAGTAGTATTAACCGCGCCATCCATAATAAGAGCATCATATGTTTGCGCTTTTTCAGTAAATGCAAGGAAAGTACCAATTTTGGTAGGTTGAACAACCATCAAACGGTATGCTTCTGTAGAGTCATTAGAAAAATCAGATGCCCAGGAAGAAGTTTGCACGAGACCTACTTTAATAGTAGTATGATTCATGAATGTATGCTGAGCCCAAAGTCTTTCCACTGCGATATTATCATCCTGCTGACCATTTCGATCTTCTTCAGTAGGATTCGTTGCTACTGCCCAGGATTCATCTCTGAGTTCCAGACGCGCAATAACTTTTGTGTAAGGAGTCATGATCCAATTAATATTAAGGCTCATTTCATGATCGTAAATACCATGGCTGTCATTTTCATCAACAATGTTACTACCGTTGTGATTATCAGACCATACACCTCTTACATAATACTCTCCACTCATTTTTACTGCGCTTGCGCCTGCGATGCCAACACCAAGAAATAGCATGGCGAAAGTAAGAACTAAAAGTTTTTTCATCTTTTTTTCCTTTTAAAAAAAAGTTAGTTAAAAATTCTTTTTGATGTACTCCTTTTAAATACAGCAAAAAGAGGTAAATTCAGTATGCAAACTGTTAAACTAATTTTACTGTACTTTGAAATTCTCCCAGCACAGCACACTTAGCTTTTTAGTTATACATAGGATGCTTAATAGCAATAGTTTACGGGGCTGTCAAGAAATATTCCATATTTTTTATTCCATATCATAAGCGATTATCATGCTTTTAGAGTCTTTTGAGGAAAGATTATCTCTTTTTTTAATAAAGGCCACCAAAAGCGCTGGTTTTAAACTATTATCAACCTTTGCTATAGCAATATCTGTAATCTGGCCCGGTATTTTTTTAGGTGCCCGGTCAGGAGAAAGCCCCATTTCACTCCAGTTCATAATTTCAAGACCGCCTGTTTTATAGCGCCTCACCTGGGCAAACAAGCCACCAGAAACATCCACGTTTTTGATAATAAATACTTCTTTTTTCCCATCTGAGCCAAAATCAAATACTATATTTCTAGGTTGAAAATACGCTCCAGAGCCTTCTGTATGATCCCGTAGGTATTTATCAGTTTCTTTAAATTCATAAAAAAGTTTGCTGCCCCCATAGCCTTCTTCCCCAGACCATTCAACAGCTCCTGCTTCATTAAATATGACCAATCGACCTTCTTTATCCGTAAATACTCTTGCTGAAACAACATTTCCGATATCAGTTTTCCCGCTCATACTCATAACACTGAACCCAACAGGTACCCGAAGTTTTTCTCCAGGGACAAAAGAATTGTTTTCCCACTCAACCCTAAAAACGTTATCACCTTTATATGGCCCCATTTTACCGCTCTTTTGTGCATAAAGGTCATACTTTTTAATATCACTTTTTACCACCCGTAAGTACCAGGGCAAAATTCCGGAAATATTTTTATATGCATCCCCTTCTTTTTCTAAAACATACGATTTAACAAATCCAGTCTCTCTGTGAACCCGGGTAATAAAGATTTCTGCAATCCCGTTTTGATTGATATCGGCAACATCCACACCCACAATATCCATATGTAATTTGTCTTTTATTTTTTTTATCGAAATCAGCTGCCCATTCAGATTATCTTTTAAGATTTCAATAGACTGAGGATAGACTATCACTACCTCATTTTTTTTATCGCCGTCCACATCTCCTGATGCCATCCCGATAATTTCACCATTGGTTGCAAAAAGTGACCGATAATTGGTCAACGGGCTTGCATAAGAGCCTCGGTTTTCCCGTTGTTGCCTTAAAGGGGCCTGGGCATATTGAGCCTGGGGAATAAATACTTCTCTGCGCCGGTTAAAAGTTTTCAGATTAATTTGGGTAGCAATCAAGTCCATTTCTGTAATGACCGCTCCCGGCTGCGTCGCCTGTCGTGAAAAAGTCAGTGTCGGTTGATCTGCACTGACATCCACCATCGTCGTATCCAGACTCACACTACTGCCAAACATGGTAATATTGCCAAAAAGAACATAGTCTACGCCCATCTCTTTTCCAATAAGCCTTGCTTTGGATTCATTTAAAGCACCCTTTGTTGCTGAAGATAACTGGGCTTTTGCAAGCGCCTTATCAATTGTTTCCCGATCAAGAATTTGAACCTTTCCCGGATCAGCCAAACGAGAAGATAACATGGAAAAAAGGCCTTTTTGAAGGAAAGAAAGATCCTGGGCAGCATTCATTTGAAGCGGGCATACCGCAACTTTTTGTACCGGTTCACACTGTCCCGGACTGGCAATAAACACAAGGGAAATGGCCAATGCGCATATTAAAAAAGACACAACAAAATTTTGGATACTATTTTTCAAAACATTCACTCCTTTTATAATACTTTCACCTTCAAAATAGATAATATCTTGATGCGGGTATTTAATTTAACCCAAAGATTTATATACCATGCCAGAACATCAGACAACCCTTTTAAATAACTTTTCAATTTGATTCTTATCCCAAAAAATCATGATGGGACGGCCATGGGGGCAATGACGAGGATTCTCGCATTTTTCAAGGTCGTCAATCAATTTTTCCATTTCAACAAGGGCCAAATTTAAATTAGCACGAATAGCACCATGACACGCCATCAGAATCAAACACTCTTCAAGCCACCCATCTTTTGAGAATTTATCTTTTTTGACAAGGGCTGTTTCAAGAATTTCAATGATCAGAGGTTGGACATCTTTTTGCTCCATAATATTCGGTACGGATTTTATTACAAATGTCGTTCCCCCAAAAGGTTCGATAATAACTCCAAGGGCCTTTAAATCTTCTATCATTTCAACAAGAAGATTGGCTTCCTTGAAATTTAACTCAAGGGTTTGGGGCACAAGAAGCATCTGGCTTTGACCCTTGATTGTTTGATATCGATGCCGAAGCTTTTCATACACAATGCGCTCATGCGCAGCATGCTGGTCAACAATCATAAGGCCCGCTTGAGTATCAACAAGAATATAGGTTCCAAGAGCCTGACCAATAATTCTATTCTGACCCATGATACCAGTTTGATCAACACCCCCAGTTTGATCAAGAATCCCGGTTGAAGCAAAAACCTGCTGCTCCTCTAAGACAAACGTTGGCTCCACCGTTTCTTTAGCCTGATAACTTTGTTCCTCTTTGTGTTGCGCAGGTGGGTCCTGTACCGATGGGGCCTGCTCCTCTTGATTACAGTCTTGACTTTGCCTGTCTGACTGATTTATAACCGTCGGAAAACTGAGACAAGATTGTTCTTCAATCTTCAAGTTTTTTTGAACAGTATAATCAGAATCATAAAATGCGTACGTTTCAATTTTTTTCACAGGACGCGCAGACCCGTTGGAATCAACCGGAAGGTTGTCTTCTGCGGTCACCGATGCACTTGAATAGGCGCTAACATCTTCTTGTTCCCGGAGCATTACCTCTCTTATTGCCTGGGCGGTTGCTTGATACACCTGCTGGGCATTAAAAAACTTAATTTCTCTTTTAGATGGATGCACATTGACATCCACCTGATCAAAATCGATATCAATAAAAAATACCCCCAAAGGAAACCGGCCCTTCATGATTCGGCCTTTATATCCTCGGAAAATGGCAGAAATTATCCCCCTGTCATATACCAGGCGATTGTTCACATACAAAAAAATTCTAGATGATGTACTTCTGGTCACCAATGGGTTTGAACTATATCCATGAATACGAACAGGCCCCTGGGAAAAATCAAGAGTATACAACTTGCCAGCAACATCTTTGCCTAAAACATGTATAGATCTTTGAAACAGATCATCATTTAAAGAAAAACTTTTTTGCAACCGACCGTTAATAAACAATCGGAACTGAATGTCCGGATTCCCCAGTGCCATCCCCGATACCGCATCGGCAATATGGCCAACCTCTGTATTATCAGATTTTAAAAATTTCTTCCGGGCTGGAGTGTTGAAAAAAAGGTGCTTAACTTCCACCATGGTTCCCACAGGAGCTCCGGCATCAGATACATTTTGAAGCCGCCCACCGGCTATGTCGATCCGGGTGGCAACATCCGTTTGTTTTGTCCGGGTCACAAGCGCAAATTTTGAGACAGAGGCAATAGAAGGCAATGCCTCTCCTCTAAATCCCATGGTGGAGATGCAAAACAGATCTTCTTTTGAAAAGATCTTACTGGTTGCATAACGCTCGATGGCTAAAAGCGCATCATCTCTTGACAGGCCAAGACCATCATCCGAGACCCGGATCAGGGATTTGCCACCTTTTTCGATCTCGATGGTAATACTTTTAGCACCGGCATCAATGCTGTTTTCCACCAATTCTTTTACGGCATTGACTGGCCTTTGGACGACCTCTCCTGCTGCTATCTGGTTGGAAAGAATTTCAGGCAGGATTCTGATGGTTGTCATTTTTTATAAACCTTAGTAGAAACTCAGAATCTTTTGGATTCAAATCAAATTGGAAGCTAGCATCATCTGCCAGCCGGGAAAGCTTAATCTCTGGATTTTCTTTTCGTTTTTCTGATACCCATTGAATGGCTTTTTTAAGCTGTTCACCTTTCGGTGCAATACCGGCCATAATCCCCCCTCTTTTAGACCTTTAATCTATATCCATAATATATATTTTGAACCATTAAAGCTGTGGAAATCTTTTTTCAAGTCCAATAGTTTTTTCAAACCCATACCCTGCCTTTAAAAGAGAGAATTCATCAAACCGATTGGCCATCATCTGGATACCGATGGGAAGACCTTTTGAAGAATATCCCGCTGGCACAGAGATTCCAGGAATTGCCGCCATATTCGCCGACAAGGTAAAAATGTCAGTCAGATACATGGTCAAAGGATCATCAACATTTTCTCCAATTTTAAAAGCCGGGGCCGGCGCCACAGGAGACAATATGAAATCACAATTTTCAAAGGCCTTGGAAAAATCATCCATAATCAACGTGCGAACCTGTGATGCTCTACCGTAATAGGCATCATAGTATCCAGCGGAAAGTGCGTAGGTTCCAATAAGTATCCGGCGTTGTACTTCTGCACCAAATCCTTTGGATTTGGTTTTCTTATACATATCAATCAGATCATCAGTACCCTCGTGGCGAAATCCGTATTTAACACCATCAAACCTTGCCAGATTGGAACTTGCCTCGCAGGGAGCAATAATATAATAGGCCGCCACCACATATTCTGTATGGGGCAAAGAGATTTCCTTGATATTGGCGCCCAGATCTTTAAAAATCTGTTTAGATTCATTAAATACTCTTTCAACTTCAGGATCAATTCCTTCAATAGACAAATATTCTTTGGGAATACCAATGGTCATCCCTTTTAAACCATCGGTTTCAAATTGATCCAGCGCCTGCATAAAATCCGGCACCTCAACTTTAGCACTGGTAGAATCTTTTTTATCATTGCCGCAAATCACATTCATGAGCAATGCAGCATCTTTAACATCTTTTGTGATCGGTCCAATCTGATCCAGTGATGACGCATAGGAAATCAATCCAAACCGGGATACCCGTCCATATGTTGGCTTAAGCCCCACAACCCCACAATGGGAAGCCGGTTGTCGAATAGAACCACCCGTATCAGTCCCTAAAGAACCACAGCAAAACTGGGCGGCCACCGCAGCCGCTGATCCACCGCTGGAACCACCCGGCACATGGGCTGTATTCCAGGGGTTAGCCGTCACTTTAACCGATGAATTTTCAGTTGAAGACCCCATGGCAAATTCGTCCAGATTGGTTTTGCCGATAATAACAGCGCCGGCAGCCTTTAATTTAGACACCACCGTCCCATCATATTCAGGCACAAAATTATCCAGAATTTTTGAACCGCAAGTTGTTTTCATTCCCTTGGTGCACAAGATATCTTTTAAGGCAATAGGCACACCGGTCAACGCTTTCATGTTACCATTGGCAATATCTTTATCTGCCTGTTTGGCCTGGGAAAGCGCCATCTGCCTATCCACCGTAATAAAAGCACCAATATTCTCATCGTGCGCTTGTATCCGATCCAGTAATGCGCCAGTCAACTCCACTGAAGATATTTTCTTATCTGAAAGTAATTTTAAAGCACTTGAAATGGTTAGTTCATGGTATTTCATCTAAAAAGAATCCTTTATTATTTTACGACCCACATTATTTTACAATTTACATTATTTTACGACTCGGGGCACAGTATAAAAATCTTCATCTCTGTGGGGGGCATTGGCCAATGTTACATCAGGGCCGGGAGAAACTTCAAGGGTATCTGAACGCAATACATTATTCATAAAAGCCGCTCCAGAAAAAGGTTTAACCCCTTCAACGTCTACATTTCCCAGCTTATCAATATATTGAAGGATATTGCTCAATTGTTCTGACATTTTTTCTTTTTGAGTCTCATCAATTTCCAACCGTGCCAAATGGGCAATTTTTTCTATTTCACCCTTTGATATTTTCATGATCTTCCTTTTTTATAATCATTGAATTAATTTTAGCTTTATCTAATTTTGCTTTAAATTTTTTTGCGTCATCATAGGTTACAAAAGAACCCGTCCTGATTCTGTACCATGTGATACCATTTTTAATGGTTTTTTGCCGGTAAGAAGAAAATCCTTTTTTTTCCAATATGGCCATTTGGGTAACAGCATCTTTAAACTCTTTATATGCTGCAATCTGAATAGTATATCTTCCTAATATTTTTTTGGGAGGCTCTGTATTTTTTAGTTTGATCGTTTTTTTTGATACCCTTTTTTTGGGGGGTGTCACCGAAACTGATTTTACAATTTGTTTTGTTTTGTTAACCTCTTTTTTAATTTTATATGTCTTTTTTTTCAAACTGGTCTTTGTCTTTGTCTGAATTTTCCTGGCATCCGTCTGTGCAATATGAACCGGTTCTTTTTTAGGAATAATTTCTAAAGTTTTTCTTTTAGCCAGATCCCCTTCTTCTGCAGCAGGCTTTTTAAGGACATCATAAAATTTCAAATCTATTTTCTTAGGTGCGTCTTTTTTGTGACCAAACTCAGTGGCAATGGTTTGCAAACGATCCTGAAACCCTTGGGTATCAAATGTTACTGGAGAATTACCCCGTCCCACCATAATACCCAAAAAAAACATCCAACCTGCAATAAACAGATAAATTGAATATTTTAAAATCCCCGTAAAAGATATCATTATCTTCACATTCTCTCTGGTGCAGAAACTCCAAGGAGCATCAGCCCATTTCTAATAACCTTTTTCACACTAAGAACAAGGCTTAACCTGGCCTGGGTCTGTTTTATATCGTCTGTAAGCACCTTATGCTTATTATAATATCCGTGAAATGCAGATGCAAGCGTCGCCAAATAGGTAAAGATCACATGCGGGTGAAGGGTTTGAGCACTTTTTTCAACTTGTTCTTTAAAGCCATGTAATATCTTCAAAAGCTGCATTTCCTCATCTTCATTCAATAATTCCAGGTATTTACCCGAATTAAAATCAATATCAGCAATAATTTTATTTTCCTGAGCTTTTAAAAGAATCCCGGTAATTCTTGCATGTACATACTGGACATAATAGACAGGGTTCTCTGAATTTTTCTTTTTAGCAAGCTCAAGATCAAAGTCAAGACCTGAATCATAGCTGCGACTTAAAAACATAAACCGTGCAGCATCTTTGCCCACCTCTGCAACGATATCTTTTAAGGTAACAAACTCACCTGCCCGGGTGGACATCTGAAATGGTTTCCCATCCCTTAATAGGTTGACCAACTGAACCAAAATCACTTCAAACTGTTCACTCTTTCTACCAGAAGCCACAACAGAGGCATCAATTCTTTTTATATATCCGTGATGGTCTGCACCCCAGACATCTATCACCTTATCAAAGCCCCGCTCATACTTTTCCATGTGATATGCAATATCCGAGGCAAAATAGGTTGTCAGACCATTATTTCTGACCACCACCCTGTTTTTCTCATCACCAAAATCTTCGGTTTTAAACCACAACGCACCATCTTTTTCAAAAATCAGTTCTTTCTCTTTAAATGTATCAATGGCATTTTGTAACCTGCCAGAATCATATAAACTTTGCTCACTGAACCAATTATCGAAGTTAACACCAAACGCTACCAGATCTTCTTTAATACCTTCCAAAATTTTTGCCGCAGCAAATTTTGCGCAAATAGCAATGGCATCTGCCTCATCTTTTTGAACAAATAAAGGGCCTTCCTTTTCAATAATTTCCTGGGCAAGATCCTGAATATAGTCTCCCTTATAACAATCGTCAGGGAACTGAATTTTTTGCCCGGACATTTCTTGCACCCTTAACCAGACCGAGGTACCAAGGGTTCTAATCTGACGGCCGGAGTCATTAATATAATATTCTTTTTGGACATCAAACCCGGCAAAGGAGAGAATATTACCCACAGAATCCCCAACAGCCGCCCCTCTTCCATGGCCCACATGCAAAGGGCCTGTGGGATTTGCACTAACAAATTCCACCTGAACTTTCTCATTTTTGCCTATATCAGATTGGCCATAGGATTTATCTTGCTCAAGAATCTGGTTCACCACAGGATGCCAGGCTGCATTGGACAAAAAGAAATTGATAAAACCAGGGCCTGCGATTTCAACCTTTTCAACGATACCTGTGATCTCAATAAAAGGAACCAGACTCTGGGCAATTTTTCTGGGTGCCATTTTCTGGACCGATGCCGAAACCATAGCAAAGTTTGAAGAAAAATCTCCCTGTGCTTTATGCCGGGGTTCTTCAACTTCCATTTCCGGGACGTGATTTGAAATCAGTTCTCCGCTGTCAAAGGCTTTTTGAGCAGCATCCAAAATAATTTTACGAATGGTGTATTTCATTATCAGCTCTAATTTTCGTGTTCAGACGTATCTTCAGGAGTAAACTTAGGCGTATCATTCTTATCATCTATTTCCTTAAGCTCATCTTCATCCGTAGTCCCGTCTTCTTCTAAAATCTTATCCAGTTCGACATCTTCATCTTCGAGATGAAATTCTTCTTCTTTTGGAAAAGATTCAACATCATCATACTCAATCGTGATATTTTCTGTTTTAGTTGTTTTAAAGAAATCAACCGTATTCGCAAACAACTTGTCACAAAGACCTGAAGTTGGGAAAAAAGTCCGGCGCCGCAACAACTGGGTAAATTCTAGAACGCCTTGCTTTGAAGCGTCCACCATTTCTTGAAGCACATATTCTTCTTCATGAAGTGGCATCACAACCCCGGGGTCTACTTCGCTGGATTCCAATATCGTCAAAATATTGTTTTTACTGTTCTTCTCAAACCTTATTTTCTGCCTCATCTAATATCTCCTGTAAAAAATTAACCTAAAACCTTTTAATATAGCGCAACGAATGAATCTGTCAATAAGAAGATCTTGCAACACCCATTGACTTATTTGCACAGACTATATCAAATCCTTATAAGTGACTATTCTTATTTGTTCATATCCAGAAAGAAGTTTGAGCAGATACTCAAGAAAAATAAAAGCGGCCTCATTCATTCGCATATGATGAAGCATAATTCCACAAACCCCTAAGGGCAGATAGCTTTTAAATTCATTCATGAGATTTTTCCATCCGACATTGGCATCTTTTTCTTTTCGGGTATGCAAATCCACATGAACCGGGAAATCTTCAAAGCCTTCCTGGGGCAATATTTTGCTGCCGACACTTCTTGATATCCCTTTAAAGCCAACCTTCTGCAACTCAAGCATTGTCCGAAGCGTGCATCGATTCCAGGGTGGGGTAAAAACTGGGGTCAGACAATTGCCCATAATAGATTGCAGTCTTGCCCAGCCGCCTGAAAGATCCTTAAAAAGATCCTTATCAGATCTTGCCGGCCCAAACTCCTGTTTTTTACCTTCTGTCTCATAATTTTTATGCCGATAACCATGCATGTGCCAACAAAAAAGCTCTGGCCTTTGTTCTGTAAAACCGGTCATGGCTTCCCAACGAGGAGTTGTCATCCAGACGGGTACTACAGCAAGGCATATCGGAACCTGGTATTTTATGAACAATTGCATCATCTGCGTATAGTTTTTTGATGGCGGCCCAATATCATCGGCCCTGAAAAACACAATAATCGGGCCATGCCGATCAATGGAATCTTCAACAATTGCCTTTAATTCTTTTTTAATTGTCTCTGGCAACTTATTTTCATAATTTGTATAAATCTTGGATATCAATTTTTTATGAAATCTCCTATCCATTGGGCCGTCTGCTTTGCACCATCCATATTCAACCCACAATCCGAACTTAATGTATTGCCCTTATTTTTGTGCGAGTGAACACAAATCTCCTTAATCATTTCACACAATTTTTCCGGGACCAGATCATCATTTTCAATCAGAGTCATCGGAACAAATTGAGCCAATTTTTGAACCCGCTCTCTTTGCTCTGAATTTTGCCCAAACGGCCAGACAAGAGACGCTGTTTTAGCCGCAACAATATTCATACAGGTATTATATCCACCCATACTGATGGAAAGGTCTGCCGCCCCTAAAAGGGAAACAAATTCAGATGAAAATTCTTCAACCATAATCTTGTCATCCACAAAACTTTTAAGATAATCCTTATCTTTTTTATCCATATATGGACCGGTATATACCTGGAGCTGAAAATTCTCATCTTTTGGCAATAGTTTGTGCGCCTGAACCACTGCACGCAGGAGCTTCGCCCCGACATTCCCTCCACCGACACTTGCCACAATCAATGGTTCCAAAATTTTCACACCCGCTCGTTCACGAATCACACGGACGTGGTCAGGATCTGGGAGCGGGGTTACAAACCCAGTATAGACCAGCGGAATATCAATTTGATCCAGCCGGGTAAAGGTCGCATCCAATGCGATAAGTTGTGGGTCTGAATGAATGAGGACCGCATCGAACCAATTGTTTAAAGCCTTAATCACTCGGTTTTCATATTTTTCAATATCTTTTTTCTCCACCAGGATATCTCTAAGGCTGCAACAGACTTTACAATTCACCCCAGGCGAACTCTTTATATATTCAAGCACCGGGACAAGTTCAAATCGGAAGGCTCTTCGACCAAAAGGATACAATTCTATCAAAAAAAGATCCGGCTGTTCTTGTATAAACAAATCCAACAATTTTTCTTTACGGACTTTTTTAACTTCTTCCACACTCAATTGAGGATTTACACTATGAAGACCCGTAAAATTTTCATCCATCATCAACCCTGGCAATTTTACCTGCCGCACATGGTCCGGAAGGTCTGCTTCAATCGAATCTCCTCCGGTCACAAGGATTGCCTCAAAAGCATCCATGGCTTTTACAAGTTCAAGCGTTCTGAAAAAATGCCCCACACCCAATACGTGCTGACAATAAATAATAATTTTCTTTTTTTTCATAGTCTGAATTTATTCACTTTTTTAAGGTGCTCATTATCCTTTGTTGGCATCTATATTTTAATCAAGATAATTTCATACCATTGAGTTGTTTAATCTTAAGTTTTTTATCCCAGACCAATTCGTGAAGATGATAGTTCTTTAATACAGCAGGTTCACCTGGCATAAAATCTCTATTTAACACCTTATATATTATCGTTTTTATCACACTGCTGTGACAGACAACTAAAATATGATTGCAACTGGATTGACCTGCTGCATCTATGGCTCTTTGAACCCGCTTTAGAACCTGTAATCTGGATTCTCCACCCGGAGGACAAAATGCCCAGCCCCTTGATTCTTCTTTTTCAATTTCCCCCGGGAACTGCATTCTAATATCTTCTATTTTTTTGCCTTCCCATTGTCCAAAATCCTGCTCTCTTAAATCAGTGCTATATTCAATGGGAACCCCCATTTTATCTGCTATAATCTGAGATGTCTGCTTTGCGCGAATCATGGGGCTTGAAAGAATCAAATCATATTGTTTTAAACCCAACATATGTCCCCATGCTAAGGCCTGGTCAATCCCCTGTTGTGCTAAGGCAATATCGGATTTTCCCTGGAGCTTTTTTTCAAGATTCCAGGACGTTTTTGCATGACGAATAAGATCAAGCATTACCATTTAAGACACCGTCTCAATTAAGCATTGTTCAAATTTTCTATAGTTCTTATCAATATCATGCTGGTCTCGCACATATAGGGTCGCCTCTTTTCCCATTCGACATCGACACAAATCATCGCCTAGTAAATTTATCAGCCGGTCAGCATAAAGATTACTATCATACATGGGAAGCAAAAACCCGGTTTTTTTATTGGCCACTACTTCCGGAATCCCGCCATTATCAAAGGCGACCACCGGAAGGCCACAGGCCTGAGCTTCCAGATAGACCATCCCTAAAGACTCCCGAATACCGGGAAAAGCAAAGAGATCTCCTGCGCTATAAAATTGATACATATCCTGACGATTAAATTTTCCTGCAAAGGTAAAGTGTCCGGGAATATACTTTTGAGCAAGGTTTTTAAGCTCTTTTTCCATTTTACCTTCCCCTGCAATCACCAGATGGAATGCCACCTGTTTAGCAACAAGTTTTTCACAGCATTGTATCAACCATGATAAACCCTGTGTCTTCACGTCATCCCGGAACATGCAAGCCGTTAAAATAACCGGAAAAGTTTCGTCTATCCCCCATAGTTTTTTTTTGAGTTGTCCGATCTTCTCATTTCGGCCAAACTGCCTAGGATAAATTCCCGGCTTAACATAGGTCAGACGATTAAAGGGAACAATCCGTTTTAAATTTTTTAAATCTGACAGTTTATTGGTAAACACATGACAGGCAGATGATAGGGCCACTCGGTTCAAATAAAATCCCAATATCGTTTTTAACTTGCGACGCCGTTTTGTGGAATAAATACCCTGGAAAATGACATATTTGATTCCCAGAAGTCTGCAAACCCACGGCCCTAAAAGATCCGGGGCTTTATAATACGTATGATAGGTCAGCCAGACATCCAGAGGATGGTTCTTTAATCTTTTCAAGCACTTTAAAAATTCAACAAACAGTAATGGCCAAAGCCAGGGTTTTAAATAAATCCACCGGGCCCGCAAGGTACTTTGCACTTCAATATGATGCCCCTGCTCCTTTAAAAAGCCGACAAGCCCTCTTGCGATTACCAGATCTCCAGAAGGATTTTTATGCCCAAGCGGTTTAAACGGTGCATAAAAAGCAATCTTCATTTTTACACCAAATGACGATTCGATTGACTGTTTGAAGCAACAGCCTGGCCAACTTCAAGCGCAGGAATCATATCTGTATAAATTTTAGCCAGATGGCCAATCAGTTTTTTGTTGTTAAAATCTGCTGTAATTCTCTTATGGGCTTCTATAATCACTTTTTTACGCAAAGTATCATCTGTCAACAGAGCTTGCATGGCATCAGCCAGCGCCACAGGATCTTTTTGAGGGGCCATCATCCCGGATACGCCATCTTCTAAAAATTCAGGAATCCCGGAAACATTAGTGGCCACCACCGGCAATTTCATGGCCATACTTTCTGCCATGACATTTGGGATACCATCCCGATCTCCGTTGGCGGCAACCTGACAGCCCAACACAAATAAATCGGAAGCAGCATAGTGTTTGATAACCTCTTCATGGGCAAGAGTACCACGCAACCGAGTGAACTTTTCAAGCTTTAATTCTTTGATCAGGCTCAGCACCTTATCATTATCATCTCCCTCACCAATAAGGGTATGTGTAAATTCAAAGCCACGATCTTTAAGCAAAGCCAACGCACGATAAACATTATCAAGCCCTTTTTTTTCTGTCATCCTTGCCACAGTCAAAAGTTTATAAGGGACGATACATTGGGTATTGTTAAGGCTTGCTGAAAAATAATCCAGGTTGATTCCATGATATACACAATGAATCGGGGTATTGGAGTTTGGTGCCACCTGGCTTAAATATTTTTCATTATACCGAGTGCAGGTCACTACAAAACGGGCCATTTCAATTTTCTCTTTAAGCTGCCGTGGATCAGATGTGTAAATATCTTTTGCATGGGCAAAAAAACTGAACGGCACTCCACTGAGGATACTTGAAAACAGCGCCACTGAAGTAGGGGAATGGGCAAAATGAGCCTGAAAATGAACAATATTTTTTCCGGGCAAATATTTGTGAACCAGGTAACCTGCCTGTAAAAGGTGCTTAAGCGTCGCGGATTTTTTAGTTCTCATCCATCGAACAACTGCTTTTTTAAACGCCTTAAAATACATTTTTGGCTTTTGTACGGCCAGGATACTATTATGATACATTAAGGGGATAATATGATTTAAAATTGTACTGGGCAAATAGTCTACCTTTGCCTTAATGTCCTTCACACTGGCATGGGAAAACGCTTCTCTGGGGTGCCGCATAGAAATAATATGGACATCAAACCCCAATGATTCCAACAGCAATATTTCATTTGAAATAAAAGTCTCAGATATCCTTGGATACCCTTTCAACACCATACACAGCTTCGGGGCCACATTCATCGGGACTACATTCTTTTCCATTTTTCCCATTCCAGAAATTTGATATACGCTCGCAAATATTCACAATCCCATCCATTTCAAAGCCATGCATCGCCTTATCATAGGGAACCGTATCTCCAAGCATTGTAAGAATTTTCTCTTCTAAATTTATTTCATTAAGTTGGGACCAGGGGATAAACTCAATCAAATGCTCATGATGTAACGCCTGGGCCCGGATAAATTGTTCTTTTCTCGGAGTCTCTCGAGGGATCACAAGGGACATTGTTTTGGATGAGAGAGACTCACAAATGGTATTGTAACCGCCCATACACACCAGAATATCAGATGCGGCAATCAGCGTCTCCATTTCCGGGAAAAAATCATACGCCTGGATACCCAGCTCATATGCACGGTCTAAAATTAAGTTTTTGTCTTTACTAGACAAAAATGGTCCCGTAACAAGCACGGTTTGAAACGGCGGCAGTATAGATAACCGTTTCATCCGCTCAAGCATTTTCAAGTATGAATCCAGAACATGCAACCCGTCACCACCGCCACCGGTCGTTACGGTTACCAATCGCTCATTTTTCATAATATTTAGCTGAAGCCTTAACGCTTCTGCAACCTCTTTTTGAGGCACTTTCCTGGGGATATAACCGGTATAATGAAGTTTATCACTAATAGATTTAGGAATCCCATACTCTTTTACAGGGTCATAAATATTTTTTTGCCCATACACCCAGACTTCCTGATAAAGTTCATCTATGGTGGAATATATATTCTTTTTCTCCCAATCAGCCTTGACTGAATCAGCATCATCCATGATATCTCTTAAACCCAGAACTGTTTTGGTCTCTTTTAAATGCTCTTTTATCCATTCTAACGCCGGCAAAACTTCCTTTTTCAATCCCTGGGGTTCCTTATCCACAATAAACAGATCCGGTAAAAATGTCTGAACAGTTGCCATGATGATACTCTGACGAATCTCCATGGCCTGCTGAGGATCAATACGAATAGTTAAAGGAAAATACTCATCATTGGCTTTTTTAATCATTCCGGGAATACGAACATAATCCACATATTTTGGAAACGTCAGGCGACCTGCAATGGGGGAACCAGTGAGAATCAAGATATTGGTATTTGATTTTCTCAACTGCTCAGCAATCGCCATGGTCCGCCTGATATGCCCCAGCCCATAAGTATCATGGGAATACATTAGAATATTAAATGTAGGATCTTTGTCCATAAGATTCAATCCGCCGCCCCTTTTGAATAAAATTTAAAAAAATGTTCCATAATAAGCTCAACCGTCGCTCTATTAATATGAAAATTCTCTTTCCCGTATTCAAAACAGCTCTGGTCCATCATCATGTTAAAGCTGGTAGCAATTTCATAGCTGGGGAAATAAAATACATCATCATGTGAAGAAACAAACTCATCGTCCACTGCTCGCAAGGTAGAGTTTGAATTACAGTTGGCACTGATCACATCCA
>JAWSVH010000298.1:0-1627 GCA_033852015.1 Desulfobacula sp. | reverse complement strand
ACGATCGTTCCACGGAAATCATCATAATGAGAATCAAATATCAACGCCTTGAATACATCCTCCCCCGAAGATGTCGGTGCCGGAATTAAGTTCACTACAGATTGAAAAATATCTTCAACCCCTTGGCCGGTTTTGGCGGAAACCAACAAGGCATTATCAGAATTCAAGCCCAGATCTTCTTCAATCTGTTCTTTTGCCCACTCAACTTCAGCAGACGGCAAATCAATTTTATTGATCACCGGAACAATTTCAAGATCATGCTCTATGGCAAGGTATAAATTGGCAAGCGTCTGGGCTTCAACGCCCTGACTTGCATCTACAATTATCAATGCACCTTCACAGGATGCAAGCGCCCTTGACACCTCATATGAAAAATCAACATGACCTGGAGTGTCAATCAGGTTTAACAGATATTCGGTCCCATCCGGAGCTGTATATGGAAGAGAAACCGTCTGGCTTTTAATCGTGATGCCCCGCTCTCTTTCAATATCCATTGAATCTAAAATCTGTTCTTTCATGTCTCTGTCAGATATAATACCGGATAATTGAATCAATCTGTCTGATAACGTTGATTTCCCATGATCGATATGGGCAATAATACTAAAATTTCGAATATTTTTTATATTTAACTTCAATTGTGCTCCAAACTAATTTATTGACAAATACCATGTATCTCGCTAAATGATGTGGATATATGTTTAACAATTGAGATGTAAAGTGTCAAGATAAGCTAATTTCGCAGGGCCTTAATCTCGGAGAAAAAAAACATGACATATTCGATACTCATTGTCGATGATGACATTGCCATCAAAGAATCTGTAGAAGAGTATTTATCGCTTTTACATTATGAAGTTAAAAGTGCCTTAAATGCCGAAGAAGCGTTACAAATTTTAGAATCATTTGATGCAGATGTCATTTTAACAGATATTATGATGCAGGGCATGGACGGTCTTGAACTCACCCGTCAGATTAAAAATTCAGCCGACACTGATGTAATTGTCATGACCGGATACAGTGCTGAGTACTCCTATGAAGAAGCGGTTCAGGCGGGTGCCAGTGACTTTATTTTTAAACCCTTTCGTTTTGAAGAACTGGATTTAAGAATAAAAAGAGTATTACGGGAAGCCGAGTTCAAAAAAGAACGATCAACTCTTTTAAAAGAACTTGAAAAATTAGCAATCACAGATGCATTGACACAATTATATAACTCCCGTCAGTTTTTTTCCCAGATCAAAACAGAAATCAAACGGTATAATAGATATTCTCGCCCTTTATCTTTGCTCATACTGGATATTGATTTTTTTAAAAACTATAACGATACCTGGGGGCATCTTGAGGGTGATAAAGTTCTAATGCAAATTGGTAAAACAATCAATTCGTGCATGCGATCCATGGATACAGCCTATCGGTACGGCGGAGAAGAGTTCACCATTATCTTGCCTGAAACCCGGCTTAAAAAAGCTTGTGTGGTGGGGGCAAGAATCAAAGATAATATCAGCTCACAGATGTTTGAACCCGAACCCGGCAAAAAACAAAAAGTTACCGTCAGCATCGGTGCCACAGAACTTGTACCCGGCGAAGATTTTGTATCGTTTATCCGTCGCACGGATAAAGCCTTATACAAATC
>JAWSVH010000297.1:0-4802 GCA_033852015.1 Desulfobacula sp. | reverse complement strand
CTCCCGCCGCCTCCACCATTTACTAATAAAATCAAGTACTTACAACATATTCTATGTTTCATCCCATCTGTTGTCCACCTTTGTTGTCCACTTTCAACAGATGGAGGAGCAGATGCAATCCATTACCAGTTCCCCAAATTATCTTTGCAGGAACCCTTATTCATTTTGTTTTAGAATGAAAGTTCCCAAGGATCTCCAGAACACCTTACCCAAAAAAGAGTTGAAATACAGCTTACAAACTGGCAATCTGTCCACTGCAAAAATTAAAGCACGGTTTGTTGCTGGACAAGTCCAGCTTTTTTTCAGGGATGTCAGGAAAGGAAAATTTATCGGAGTGAACTTATCTAAAAAACAAATGCATGACATGATTAAAAAGTTTATGCAAAGGACTATTAAGTCCTATGATCAGCCAGCTTTGTACGATCAACATGATGAAGATATCATTCGCCAATCTCATTGGGAAGAGCGCAGCGTCAGTGATGAAATAGAAGACCTTGAAATGATAAAAGAGGATTTAAATTGTCAGCTTCATAAAGGAGACTACTCTGCTGTTGAAGATGAGACTGACAGTTTGTTGTCTGAGGATGGTATTGCTAAAGGTTCAATTGATAAAGGCTCTCACGCTTATGCTGAACTGTGTACAGGAGTTTTAAGCGCACAGATAATGGGAATAGAGTATCGGCAGAAAAGATTAAAGGGTAACCTTAGAGGTGACCTTGAGGATTTGCTTCAAGGATGTTTGCCTGGATCTCAACAATCAAAGCCTATATCTGCTCAGGATACACCCAGAGAAATAGTAATTGAACCAGCTCCTGAGGGAAAAAAGATCTCAGAGATTATTCCTCTGTACGTGGATGAAGCAAAGATCAATTGGAAACCCAAGACTGAGAATGAAGTAACTGCTTCGCTCAATTTGTTTATAGAGGTTGTAGGTGATGCCCCTTTACAATCTATTAACAGGGCTAAGGTTGCAGAATATAAACAGGTTTTGAAAAAGCTTCCTCCAAATAAAAACAGGGTAAAGAAATACAGAGGCAAATCAATTTCAGAGTTGATGGAGATGCCGAAAGAAAAAACTCTGTCTGCTGAAAGGATTAATAAAAATTTAGAGAGGGCAGGGCAGTTGTTTGAGTTTGCAATCTTACATGGCATATATGAAGGCCCTAATCCTGCATCTAAAATGCAAGTGCCTAAAGACAAACACGCATCCCAGAAAAGAGCGCCATATACTAATCAAGAGCTTGAATTGTTATTCAAGTCTGAAGGGTATTTACAAGATACTTTCAGTAAACATTACATGTTCTGGACTCCGATAATCGCTTTGTTCCATGGGATGAGGCAAAATGAAATAGCAGGGTTGCACATTGAAGATATCAAAGAGACTAATGATGGTATTTTGTATTTTGATGATATCTACAGCAGGAAATCTGATCCTACACAGGCTTATCGGGTAGCACCAGTTCATCCATTTCTTATTGAAGAACTTAATTTCCGCAAGTATGTTGAGAATATTAAATCAAAGGGGCATAAACAGCTATTCCCAGAGTGTAAGAAAGGTAGGGATGGTTACGGAAAAGCTGTCAGTAACTGGTTTAACAGCCGTTACAAAGAGAAGTGTGGAATTGTTTCCAAGGATGGACGAATGAGGGATTTTCATAGTTTCCGTACTACTTTTATTACCAGGCTCAGGCATAAAAAGGTTCCTCTAAGGGAGCTTAAAGAGGTAGTCGGGCATTCAGTGCAGATTGATATAACCGATACTTATACTGATCCCTATCCAGTAAAACAGCTCTTTGATCAGGTAGTCTCTTTGGCAAGCTTTCATAAAGAAATTGACCTATCACACCTGAAGAACAGCAAGTACGTTCCAAAGTAACAGGTGGTATTGCTCTCCTCTGTGAAAAGCTCAAGGGTAATAACCCATCAACCTGAAAACTATTCAAGGAGAGAGGGCTTCTGAGCTAAGTTTTATATAAAAAATATATACGAGAAGCATGTGTACGCTCTTCTATATATACCTGGAGAGACACAGTTACAGGAGAACACCCATACCCCTGGGCCTTCGGCCCGCCCCCACCATCTCTATAATTTGCAATCCCATCTCAAAATGAAGTGCTTCCATTTGGCCCTTCACATTAAAAAGCATTGGGGGATTACCTTTCTGGAATGAAAGTATGCAACCAGGAGAGCAACATGAAACTATTTGACATTTCATATTTTAATTGAAATATTATTAACTGTTCGGATAATAATACAAGCGAAAAACCTGTGGGCTTAACGGCTTGCAGGTTTTTTGTTTTCAGCTAATCCTTTAAGAGAATTATTTCCAGTTCTCCCAAGTACTCTTCCGCTCTCCTTCTTCCCATTCTGCACTGTGCAACTCAGGGAAGAAATCAAGACCTGTCATAGCCTCTATGAGATTAACCGACACCAGATAATCT
This sequence comes from Desulfobacula sp., assembly GCA_033852015.1. Lineage (GTDB taxonomy): Bacteria > Desulfobacterota > Desulfobacteria > Desulfobacterales > Desulfobacteraceae > Desulfobacula. The sequence goes on along the minus strand of JAWSVH010000297.1, from coordinate 2,361 downwards.
TGAATATCACCATGTTTCTTAATCTGATGGGGAAATAAGAATGCCAAGACATTTGGTTTCCCTTCAGTCTCAGTAACAACAATCTTAAAGAACATCGGAGGCACTTCAACACCATTCCCAATGGTGTCGTATGAACCTTGTCCATAAATACACCCTGCGATAACCCATACTTCTTTTTGTTGTGCTTTAAGAAGAGTATCTCTGACATATGTTTCTAAGCTGTACCAAAGACCACCAGACCCATTAAAGTTATAGTGGTGCTGTGGAGCCATGTTGGACATGTACATTATTTCATAGACTGTTTTTGCATCGTCAGAGTCTCCTGATTCTGCATTGATTCCATCATTGTCACGATCACCACCTGAAATAAAGTATGGAGCTAAGTGACCCTTTGCATAATTTCTCCAGGTATTGAATTGATTTTTATAATCTTTTTCTGTGGCTTCATTGGTTAAGTCAGGATCATTTTTAAACTTACCCCATCCATCTTTACTTCGTGGGGGTGTCTCTGTGAAAGATGGTTTAACATGATATGCAACCCATCTTGGTGTTTTGTGAATGGGATCAAACTACATGATATAACCTTGATGTTCAATAAAGGTTCCATCTGAAGGTATCCCTCCATATGCGTGAGGGTGACTGGTAGCATATGCAGATGATCCTAAAATACAGAGTATGAATATTGTGGTAATGACAATGTGTTTCATTCTGACTCTTCCTTTTCTTTTTTCTTCTTCAAGTAATAAGCCCTGCGTTGCTCTTTTATTTTTTCTTTGTTGGCTTCTCTATATTTACGCTTTTTTTCCAAGAGTACTTCTCGATGTTCCCAATAATAATCCTTTGCTTTTTCAATGAACGTGTCAGGATCTTGCTGATAACGTTTTCGACCTCTCACTCTTTCACTTTCTTTGTTGGCCTGTTTCCACGCAGAATTTTGTTTTGATAGCTTCTCCTTATTTTCTATCCAGTACTTTTGTTTGAAGGCCTTTATCTCGTCTTTATGCCCTATATAATACTCTCTTTGCTGTTCTCTGATTTTATCAATATTCGTTTTATAACTCTTTCTACCATTTGCCAAAGCACATTCCATACAGACCCCACTGAGAACTCTTCTTGGGGCAACATGATCGTTCCTACAATGTTTACCTGTAAAATAATGTGAATGTCCTGCTGCTATCGCTTGGTCTTTCTCAGAGAACATTTGGTTTATTGTGAGCTTATTTTTCCCATAGGTCTTCATTCTGTTTTTAGTTCTGATCCTCATTTGGGTATGCAAAGACAATGTGACTCTTATTGATAAAGATAGTTTTATGTCTTACTGGATTATCAATATTACCCTCATAAAGGCTTGCATCAAATACAACAAGGAATGGTTCATCGTTGTTAACAACAAGATCGCTTAAACGATCATGACCTGGTTTTCTAAGGATATTAACCTGTCCGTTCACCAGAGAGTCATCTACCATTTTTATTCTTACGATACGAGATTCAATTTCTTTTTTTGGGGCATCTAAAGTCATAGATATTTCCTTTCTGAAATAGCTTTCTAATTTCATACGACAGGTAAGGAAAGATTTCAATCGGTAAAAAATACTTGGCCTTGGGAGATGAATTGTAGTTTTGTTTTACTGATCAGCCAAAGAGAGCATTAGATTATATTTTAAAGGGCCTTGCTTAATGTTGATGCAAGTATCTGTGATTCACGAACAGTATACATAAATTATGTATTCTCTTTACTGTTGCAAAATTCCCAAAATCCAGGATAATATTCAAGAAACTTTTTTGTTGGTTTATTCTTTCAAAGTAGCTCGCATACCATATTTTGTGGTCGAGAAATAGGTCTCTAAACCCTAATATGCCTCTCCCTATAGCTTTCATTATATTTTAGATATATATTATCTCAGTATGAAGCTTATATATTTACTTTAAATGAGAGGAGAAACTCCATGGTAATAGAATTAACAGTAGGAGAACTCAAGAAAGATTTCATAGTTAAAGATCCCGGACATTACCCTATGTTCAGAGATTTAAAAATAGCTAACTGGGAAGCAACTTGGACTGATACTGATCCTGGCCCAACCGTTATCTATTTTATGACTGAAGATGAGCAGCTGTATCGGGTAGAGAATGATAACCCAAAGTTGCTCGAGCTGACCGAACATGTATGTGAATATCTTGATAAGGTTTTACATGAAGATGATGTATTCTTTACAAATACATGTGCAAAATATGAGAGAGAAAGAAATGCATAAAGAGAATGATCCTGCCCCCGAAAACTTGGGACATGGTTATTTTTGTAGTACTTAGTGGAGAATGGTTCGAAGAAAACAAGATGAAACTATACGGTGGACCCCAAAGTCT
>JAWSVH010000108.1:0-7600 GCA_033852015.1 Desulfobacula sp. | reverse complement strand
TTGAGTCTGATAATGTCGGTGTTGCAATTTTGGGTGATGATAAAGTCATTAAAGAAGGCGATGTCGTAAAAAGAACAGACCGTATTGCATCAGTTCCTGTTGGAGAAGCCCTTTTGGGACGAGTTGTAACTACAACAGGAGAACCTGTTGATGGTAAAGGTCCTATTAATACTGACACATTCATGAATATGGAGTTGGTTGCTCCGGGTGTTATCGCCAGAAAAGGTGTTCATGAACCTTGTTATACAGGTGCAAAAGCAGTTGATGGTATGACTCCTGTCGGTCGTGGTCAGCGTGAGTTGATCATTGGTGATCGTCAGATTGGTAAAACAGCGGTAGCTGTTGATGCCATTATTGCCCAGAAAGAAAGTGGTATTAAATGTATCTATGTAGCCTGTGGTCAGAAAAAATCAACAGTTGCACAGGTTGTTGCTGCTCTTGAAGATCATGGCGCAATGGAATATACAACAGTGGTTATTGCATCTGCATCTGAACCTGCAGCCATGCAGTATCTGGCTCCTTATGCCGGATGTGCTATGGGTGAATATTTTAGAGATAAAGGTGAGCATGCCCTGATCATTTATGATGATCTTTCAAAACAAGCTGCCGCCTATCGTCAGGTGTCTTTGCTTCTTAGACGTCCGCCAGGCCGTGAGGCTTTCCCTGGAGATATTTTTTATAACCATTCTCGTTTGCTTGAAAGATCTGCAAAACTCAGTGATGCTGAAGGTGCAGGATCTTTGACCGCACTTCCGATTATTGAAACTCAGGAAGGTGATGTGTCTGCATTCATTCCGACCAACGTTATTTCTATTACTGACGGCCAGATCTTTTTGGATAAAGATCTTTTCTTTGCTGGTATCAGACCGGCAATTGATGTAGGTCTTTCTGTTTCCCGTGTGGGTGGTGCATGCCAGGTAAAGGCCATGAAACAAGTTGCCGGAACACTTCGTTTGGACCTTGCACAATTCCGTGAATTAGAAGCATTTGCTGCATTTGGTTCCGATCTTGATGAAGCAACCCAGAGGCAGCTGACCCGTGGTGAAAGACTGGTAGAACTATTGAAACAACCTCAGTTCAAACCGCTTCCCATGGAAAAAATGGTAACTGCGCTTTACGCGGGAACCAAAGGGTATATTGATAAATATCCAAAAGAAGCTGTTGCAAAATATGAAGAAGGTTTGTATCCGTTTGTTGAAAATCGTTTTCCTGAAATTTTTTCCGGTTTAAAAGAAAAAGAGGAAATTACTTCAGAGATTGAAGGCAAGCTTAAACAATGCCTTGAAGCCTATGACGAAGAATTCAAAGATACTATTTAAGAAACTTTGGGATTAATCGTAAAATTATTTATTCATAATAGGCTAAAAAGGTAGATCATATGGCAACTTTAAAAGAAGTACAATCGAAAATAGTCAGTGTAAAAAAGACTAGACAGATTACCTCTGCCATGAAAATGGTTGCCACTTCTAGATTACGTGGAGCCCAGAATGCCATGGAGGCTTTTAAGCCTTATGCCAGCAAATTTGCTGAGGTTTTGGGAAGTATTGCCGGTAATTCCGGTGAGGATGCAAGCCCTTTGCTTGTTCCCCGTGATGATGTTAAAAAAGTGGCGCTTATCCTCTGTACATCTGACAGAGGACTTTGTGGTGGATTTAATTCACATTTAATTACAAAAGCTGAAAAATTTATTGGATCAGAACTTGAAGGAAAAGATGTCTCTCTTACCTGTTTTGGTAAGAAAGGCCGAGACTGGGGCAATAAACAACCTCAACCTATTGAAGATGAATTTATAGGTGTTGTGGGTGGTAATGTCGAGTTCAGTGTGGCATCATCTTCAGGACAGAAAATGATAGACAGTTTCCTTGATGGGGCTGTTGATGAAGTATATCTGGTTTATTCTGAGTTTGTAAATATGGCAAGACAAGAAGCAACAATTAAGCAGATTCTCCCCATTCCTTCTTTAGATGCTGTGGTGGAAGAAAAAGAAGTGGATGCAGATGCAGGATTTCTTCCTGAACATATCTGTGAACCATCTTCTGATGCTTTGCTTGGTGAAATGTTGCCAAAGAATATTTTTATTCAGATATATAATGCACTGCTCCAGACTTCAACCAGTGAGCATGCGGCTCGAATGAGGGCCATGGAAAATGCAACCAAAGCATGTGAAGATATTGTTGGAGAACTTCAGACAATATACAATAAAACAAGGCAGGCAGGTATTACAGCTGACCTCATGGATATTGTTGGTGGTGCAGAGGCACTTAAGGGATAATTTAGATATACTTAATATAAAAACAGCTTTATAGGAGAATAAAATGGCTGAAAATATAGGAAAAATAGCACAGGTACTCGGCGCAGTAATTGACGTTGAATTTGAGCCTGGAAATCTTCCTCCGGTCCTGACAGCGTTGACCGTTACTAACCCGGCTATTGGTGATGAGGAAGATAACTTGGTAATCGAAGTAGCTCAGCATCTGGGTGACAATGTCGTCAGATGTATTGGCATGGACGTAACTGATGGTCTTCAAAGAGGAATGGCTGTAAAAGATACAGGCTCTGCCATTATGATGCCTGTTGGTGAAGCATCTCTTGGAAGAGTTTTAAATGTTGTGGGACGACCGGTTGATGGTTTGGGTCCGATTTCCCAGGATAAAATGCTTCCCATTCATAGGCATGCCCCTGCGTTTACCGAGCAGGATACAACTGTAAGGGTTCTTGAGACAGGCGTTAAGGTTATTGACCTTCTGGTTCCTTTCCCTCGTGGTGGTAAAATGGGTATGTTTGGTGGTGCGGGTGTTGGTAAGACCGTTATCATGATGGAAATGGTTAACAACATTGCAATGCAGCATGGTGGTATCTCTGTATTTGGTGGTGTTGGCGAAAGAACTCGTGAAGGGAATGACCTTTACCATGAAATGAAAGATTCCGGTGTACTTCCAAAATGTGCACTGGTTTATGGTCAGATGACTGAACCTCCGGGAGCAAGAATGAGAGTTGCACTTTCAGCCTTGACTTGTGCGGAATATTTTCGTGATGAAGAAGGCCAGGATGTGCTTTTATTTGTCGATAATATCTTCCGTTTTACCCAGGCGGGTGCAGAAGTATCTGCAACCTTAGGTCGTATGCCATCTGCAGTTGGGTATCAGCCAACACTTGCAGTTGACATGGGTGAGCTTCAAGAGCGTATTACATCTACAGATAAAGGTTCTATTACTGCGGTACAATGTGTTTATGTGCCTGCAGATGATTTAACTGATCCTGCACCTGCAACGACATTCGGCCATCTTGACGGAACGGTTGTTCTGTCTCGTCAGATTGCTGAGCTGGGTATTTATCCTGCTGTGGATCCGCTTGACTCTTCATCCAGAATTCTGGATGCAGCTTACATTGGTGAAGAGCACTATAATGTTGCTCGTGTAACTCAGCAAACTTTGCAAAAATACAAAGAACTTCAGGATATTATTGCAATCTTAGGTATGGATGAGCTTTCTGACGAAGATAAGGTCACTGTTCAGCGTGCCAGGAAACTTCAGAATTTCCTTTCACAACCATTCCATGTTGCGGAAGTTTTTACCGGTATGCCAGGTAAGTTTGTAAAAGTTGAAGACACAGTTAGATCATTTAAGGAAATTATTGAAGGTAAACATGATGATCTTCCAGAAGGTGCTTTCCGTATGGTGGGTTCTATTGAAGAAGCCATTGAAAAGGCAAAAACCTTATAAATGTTCGGAGGATAGTCATGGCTGATAATATGATTCTTGAAGTCGTAACCCCTCAAAAAGCAGTGGTTAGTGAGGAAATAGAAAGTATGGTTGCTCCAGGTTCTGAAGGTGAATTTGGCGTGCTTAAAAATCATACAACCTTCTTGACTTCACTGAAGACTGGGACTTTGAGATATACCGACTCAAAAGGTAAGCAAAGATATCTTTTTATAAATGGTGGATTTGCTGAAGTGTTGCCGGATAAGGTAACCATTCTTGCTGAGTCTGCTGAAAGAAGAAAAGATATTGATCTTTCACGTGCACAAGATGCCAAACAGAGAGCTGAAAAGCGACTGGCTGACCAATCTGACAAAGTTGATGCGGTCCGTGCTGAAGCTGCCCTTAGAAGGGCTGTTTATAGAATAAATATTAAAAATTCGTAAACAGCAAAGGTCAGTCTGTAAAAGGTAAAAAAATTTTCTTTAAGTAGAAAATTATTATATGCAAAGGGGGTGTTTCCAAGTAATTGGGCATCCCCTTTGTTTTGATAGCTTTAAAATAATTTTGATACTCATAATTTCTTTGTAAAAGGATGTGCTATGAACTCATTTCAAGATCTTGCAGTTATTATATTGGCAGCAGGAAAAGGAACTCGAATGAAATCTGATAAGGCAAAGGTGCTTCATCAGGTTGCAAATAAAGCGATGGTTTCCCATGTGGTGGAATGTGCTTTGAACATTGCCAAAGAGAATGTCTATGTGGTGGTAGGCCATCAAGCGCAGAGTGTAAAAGATGAGATTAATCAATCGTTTAATGTGAAATTTGCCGTGCAAACAAAGCTTTTAGGAACTGGAGACGCTGTTAAGGCCGCCATTCCTGGCTTAACTCAAGATGTCCAACATGTTCTTGTATTATGTGGAGACGTCCCTCTGATTCAAGTTGGTACACTTAAAAAGTTAGTGGATAGACATCTTGAAAGCAAATCTGCGGTTACGGTGTTAGCCACCCAGGTTAACAACCCGACAGGCTATGGTCGTGTTGTCTTGGATGACACAGGACAAATGACCTGTATCCGAGAAGAAGCGGATGCAAGTGAAGACGAAAAGAAAATAAAAAGAATAAATACCGGGATTTATTGTTTTGAAAAACAACTTTTGCTTAGTGCGATCGAGGAGCTTAAACCCGATAACAATCAGGCTGAATATTATTTGACCGATGTGGTTGAAATCGCACAGAAAAATCAAAAAAAAATTGGGGTCTTTACCATGTCAGATTCGCGTCAGGTGGTGGGTGTTAATACGCTTGAAGACCTTGAAGCTGCGCAATCTTTGATCCTTGAACTCGGCAAATGAATTGCTTGACTTTAGCAAATATATTGAACTATACTGGACCTAAATAAGCAATTAAGAGACTATGAAATTGGTTAAAAATCTGATTAAAACTAAGTTTGATGATATCGATGCTAAAATCGATTTTATGATTGAGTTGTGTCAAGAACTTCAAGCAGAAAATCATGAGCTGCTAAGTAAAACTAAGCAGCTTGAAAAAGAACTTGATAAAAAGATTGGAACTGAGAAGCAATTCTCAGAACAAGATGTTTTAGCTCAATCTCGAATTGATGGACTTTTGAAAAAATTAGATGATTTTTCAAATAGTGTTACTGAATTGTAGTCATCAAGCTGGTGGATGCAGGTATTTTACGAAAAGGAACTTCTTTGGATGAAATTGTTGTAATTGATCTTTTTGGAGAGGAGTTTCGGTTTGCACCTGATAACCAGGTGAAAAATCCGGAACAAGTTGCGCAGTATTTAAAGAACTATATAAAAGAAGCTGAAGCATTATTTAATAATAAGACTTCAGGTAAAAATAAGATTGCAATATTATTGCTTGCTGCCATGAATTTATCAAAAGATTATCATGAGCTTAAGGCGCAACACTCTGAGTTTGAAAAAGAGATCGAAAATAAGATTTCAGCCCTTGTAGAAAAAATTGATAAAGGTATTGAATAAAATTTTGAACTAACGATTGTTATAACTCTTTGCCCCCTGCAATGTGCGTGATTGTCTGGCAGTCTTTGTCCTAACGCATATTAAAAAGGGAGTTCACACTGTTGCTGGTGTGCTATGTTTCTTTTGTAAAGAAAAAGCCTGAAGGCAATATTGAACAACCCACCTTTTGAACCTTTGGTTCAAAGCTTAAGGTAGCAACACGGCAGTTTGTGGGGGGTATTGAAACAATTAGATGTTTTTATCAATTTATATCCTTCCTGATTTTCAACCCCATTTCATGTTTTTATATTTAAAAAATCTGTTTTTATGCTGGTATTTTTGATAAAAACAGGTAATAAAATGAAATAATTACAACATTATTTGTTGATATTAATATAAATTAGGAGAATTTTTTAATGGAATATACGGTTGTACTTCCATCTATTGTAGCAGTATTGTTTGGATTGGGAGTCGTTGCTTTTTTTGTTGTTAAAAAAAAGGTCGTCCAGAAAAATCAGAATATTGAAGAAGAGCATTTGCGCCTAATCAAAGATGCTAAAATAAAAGCACAATCACTTCTTAAAGAAGCCCAGCTTGAAGCAAAGTCCAGGTTGTTGGAAATGAAAAGTAATTTCGATGCTGAAACTGAGGAAACCCGATCCGACTTAAAAGATGAAGGTCGACGGCTGTCAAAAAAAATAGAAAAAATTGACAGTAAGGAAGATCAGCTGTCTAAAAGAGAACAGAATGTACAAAGAAAAGAGAGTGAAACTCATAAAAGATATGAGTCTGCAAGCAAAAAAGAATCACGATATGCCGAGCTGCTCGAAGAAATAAAAAAAGAGTTAGAAAAAGTTTCCGGTCTGACCCTTGATGAAGCAAAAGATCTTTTGCTTAAGGCGATGGAAGAAGAGGCGCGCCATGAAGGTGCGAAATTAATTAAAAAAATTACCAGCGAAGCAAAAGAAGATGCTGATAAAGAAGCCAAAAAGATTATTTCAACTGCCATTCAAAGGTATGCGGGTGAGTATGTTGCTGAAAGAACGGTTTCTGTTGTCCATTTGCCCGGAGATGAAATGAAGGGCAGAATTATTGGTAGAGAAGGTCGAAATATTCGTGCCTTAGAAGCTGCCACCGGGATAGATCTTATTATAGATGATACGCCCGAGGCAGTTATTTTGTCCGGATTTAATCCGGTCCGAAGAGAGATTGCCAGAATTGCACTTGAAAAATTAATATCAGATGGACGAATTCATCCCGCACGTATTGAAGATGTTGTGGAGCGTGCCACTGAAGAAGTGGATGTGACCATTAAAGAGGCTGGAGAACAGGCAGCTTTTGATATGGGGGTTCATGGAATAGATCCTGAGTTGATCAAAGTCTTGGGTAAACTCAAATTTAGAACCAGTTATGCTCAGAATGTGCTTCAGCACTCTGTTGAAGTGGCCTCTTTATCAGGAACCATTGCAGCAGAACTTAGTTTGGATATTAAATTGGCCAAACGAATGGGCTTGTTACATGATATTGGAAAGGCCATTGATTATGAAGTGGATGGTGCACATGCCATTATTGGTGCAAAATTAGCTAAAAAATATGGTGAGATTGAAAGTGTTGTTAATGCTATTGCAGCTCATCATGAAGATAAGATGCCGGAGTCGGTCTATGACTATATTGTTCAAGCAGCGGATGCATTATCAGGAGCGAGACCCGGTGCTAGAAAAGAAAGTCTTGAAAATTATGTTAAGCGGCTTGAAGATCTCGAAAACATAGCTAATGCCTTTGATGGAGTTACAAATACTTATGCTATCCAGGCCGGACGTGAGATCAGGGTTATTACAGAAAGTGAAAAAATAGATGACGACAGTGCAGTGTTGCTTTCCCGTGATATTGCTCGACAAATCGAAGAAAACC